>DYEX01000116.1 GCA_020725525.1 Desulfovirgula sp. | reverse complement strand
TGTGATTCGTCTGTGATATTGTCAGGGTAAAAATCATCTGTGAAAATGTCAGTATGAGCAGGGAGTGGATCACCTTGTCACAAAAAGAATTAAGCCGTATCCAAATATTGGAGCAGTCATTGAGCGGGTTAATTACCACGAGCTATGCGGCCTTTATCCTGAACCTCAGCGAGCGGCAGGTCTATAGGCTCAAGGCCAAGTTGCGTGAGCATGGACCTGCTGCCCTGGCCCACGGAAACCGCGGCCGTAAGCCAGCTCATACCATCCCAGATGAGGTCCGCCAACTGGTGGTGCAACTCGCTCAAACTAAGTATAGGGGGTGCAATTACTCTTTCCTCAGCGAGTTGCTCCACGAACACGAAGGTATCCTCTTAAGCCCTTCCTCTGTTGCCCGTATCCTCAAAGCTGCCGGCATCCCAAGCCCTAAAAAACACCGGCCACCTAAAATCCACCGCACCCGCCCGCGCAAATCCCAACCGGGCCTCCTCGTCCATATCGACGGCAGCCACCACGATTGGCTGGAAGGCCGCGGTCCTAAGCTCGTCTTGCTCTTAGCCATCGACGATGCCACAGGCCAGATACTCGCCGCCCTCTTCTGGCCAGCTGAGGACTTCGAGGGCTACCGCCGCCTCCTCTACGACTTAGTCACTCAGCATGGTATCCCTGTGGCTATCTACTCCGACCGCCATACCCTTTTCTTCTCTCCAAAGGACAAAGAAGACGCGGTTAGTTTCGAACACCAACTCCTGGGCCAGCAGCGTTCACTAACACAAATCGGGCGCATCCTGAATGAACTGGGCATCCGGCATATCCCCGCCCGTTCCCCTCAAGCCAAAGGCCGCATCGAACGCGCTTTCGAAACCCTCCAGCAAAGGCTCGTTATCGAGCTGCGCCTGGCAGGAGCTACCACCCTCGAAGAGGCCAACAAGGTCCTTAAAAAGTTCATCCCGCGCTATAACGAAAAATTCGCTAAACCACCGGCTGATTCTGTACCTGCTTTCCGCCCTGTCCCTTCTCACTTACGCCTGGGCCATATCTTCTGCTGGAAAGAACACCGTACCCTTAACTCCGGTTATACCATCCACTTTGAAAGCAAAGCCTACCGCGTGATTAACCCTAAAAATGCTCCTTTCATACCCCTTCGTTCAGTTGTAGAGGTCCATAAGCTTCCGGGTGGCTCCCTCTACGTCGCTTGGAATGGCCACATTTACCCCTTAGAGGAACACGTAGAGATAAGCCCTGCATCCAAAAGTAAAGCCGTTCCAAGGCCTGCAGAGGTAAAAGAAAGGGCGGGTCCTCCTCCTTCCCCCCGTAGACCCGCTGAAAACCATCCATGGCGTAAGCCATTCTTACCTCGCAGGTCGTATTATACCACTTATACCACATCCCTGACAAATTCACAGACGAGTTTTACCTGACATTTTCATTGACGCTTGACA
>DYEX01000115.1 GCA_020725525.1 Desulfovirgula sp. | reverse complement strand
GCGGGGTGTGCGCTGGGGCCCCCGGGTGATTGACCTGGACCTGCTCCTTTACAACGGGGAGGTCATTGATGAACCCGCTCTCGTGGTTCCCCACCCGCGCATGCACGAGCGCGCCTTTGTCCTGGTGCCCCTGGCCGACCTGGCGCCGGATCTGGTCATCCCGGGCCGGGGCGTGGTGAGGGAGCTGCTGGCCGGCGTTGGCCGGCAGGGGGTGGAGCAACTGGAGAAAAGTGAAAGTCAATTGCTTTGACGTAACAGAAGCCCGGCTTGTCTGTAACAGCGCGGCTGAAAAGCACCTTCCCGCCGGTAACCGAATGGCACAGGGTTACGGGAGCATAATTTAACACCTTTATATCCACCGGGTAATGTATTTCCCGCTCCAGTTCCGCACCCAGGGAAAGTTCGTATTCGAGAGCTTTTTCCCGGGGGATGGTATCTTTTTGCAAATATACTCCTATGTCAATATCCCGGAAGGCAGCTTCTTCCAGAAAAGAACCAAAGGCGTAGGCGAAGATAATTTCTTTTCTTTTAGCCAGCAGGCGAGTGGCCAGCCGGCAAATCGATGGGCGTTCCTTTTCCGGCAGGGAAAATCGCCTGTACATAAAACCATTCCTTTCGGATGGTCACAGATCGCTTTTTACCATGGCTGCAATTTCAGCCAGGTATAGTTCCAGATCATCCAGGTTATTGCAAATGATATGGTATACCTTACCATCATCAATGTTGCCGTAACGGTAGATTAACAGGTTGCGGAACTTTGCCATCTGGATCAAGCGTTCGGCCAGCTGAGGACTTAAAATTTGCTCCCCGGATAAAATGTTGAAACAATCGGCATAGGAGTTGGGAGCCCTGCCGGTGAGCCGGGCAACCAGATGGTTACAGATATCAATGGCCGCTTCGGTGGCCACAATCAGGTAATACTTGCTTGCGGCAACCCTTTGCTCGTCAGCTAAAAACTCCTCCATGGTGAGCTCCGTCACCGGCGTAAGCCTGCTCAAGGCCTGACGGATGTCCGCCGCCTTTTGGCGCAGTTTATTTGTATTAATGGATAGTTTCATGATATTTTGTCCCCCAGGCCGGCCCTGTGCATGTCTTTATGGTAAAGTATATTTTCTTTTTCCGGAGAAATCAACGGACCGGGATACATATTTTGCCTATAGGGGGCGGTGATATCCTCCCAGGGATTGCCTTCACGGCTACCGGGAAGTCAATCCGCTCCGGATCAATACGCCCGGAAAACCGTTATATTAACCAGGAAAGACAAGCTCAGCACTACGGAAAGCCTGAACAGCATTGAAGAAAGGCTGCACGGCAACAATTTTTTTCGCTCCCCCCGGGCCTACATTGTCAACCTGAATATGGTCAGGGAAATCCGCCCCTGGGGTAAAAACAGCTACGAAATTACTTTTTCGGGCACGCAGCAAAAGGCCCTTTTAGCCTCAAACAAGGCCAGGGAGCTGGAAAAAATACTGGCATTGCCCGGTAGTTGAAGAGGGTCGCGCCAGAACGTGATCCTCTTTTTGTTTAGACGTTGTTCAGCCATGTTCGGACAGCCAAAAGCTGGTTTCAGACAGGGATATCCACTTTTTAGACAAAACTGGTTGACATGGTTTTTTGTGGGAAGTAAGATGGACATACACGTAGCAATTACAGAATATCTTCCAGGAAAAAAGCCTTTTGCAGTTTGGGGGTGGTTTTATATGAACTTTGCCTCGAGTTTGAAAGCCAGAAACTGTTATTTTACCCCCAAAAATCCGCGAAGCCTTGAAAAATGGGCATTTTGCATTGTAAAGCAATGCCAGAATGGAAAGCAACTGTCAAAAAACCGGCGATTTTTGAAAAGTCGTAGTGC
>DYEX01000114.1 GCA_020725525.1 Desulfovirgula sp. | reverse complement strand
GTAAGACCTGCAAATAGAAGTCAAGGGGTGAAGATAGCCAGTTTCAGCTTTTTCGATTCAGCCAACAGCATGGTCATTCCTGTGGAAACTGAAAGAATACGGGGACCAGGAAGTCAAAATGAAGCATGGGAAACCCAGGCACAGCATAAGCAACCTTGCCAGAGGCCATGGAGGTCCTCAGACAGCCTGCTGCTTGACCTCCCCTGCCACAGAATGGGCGGAAGGGTCAAGGGCTGCGTCTTTTTGCTTCATGTGGGCCGTTACGAGGCTCTACTCGACGCCTACGCCGCGCTGTCCAGCCGTCGCAGGTATTCAGTCACACGGGCGTAGTAAATGCGCAGGAATTTGTTGGCTCCTGCCATGATGTAGACGTAGAAATGCTTCCCCTCCGCCCGTTTCTTGGCCAAATACTGATAGACTTCCGAATCCGGTGAGCCCAGCCTCAGAATGCCGCAGATGGTCTGAAACAGGACTTTCCGTAAGGCCGGGGAGCCGCGCTTGGAGATCGCACGTTTCTTGGCCTCAAAGCTCCCCGACTGATAGGGCGGTGCGTCAATGCCGGCAAAGGCCACCAAGGCCTTTTTGCTGTGGAAACGCCGCACGTCGCCTATCTCGGCGATCAGCTGGGGACCCAGCGTCGGGCCGACGCCGTACATTTGCCCGACGACGGCCGCCTCAGGCAAAAGCGAGGCCAAGCGGCGCATTTCACGGCCGACAGCCGCCAGGGTTCCCGCCACGGCATTCAATTGCTCGATGGCTTGGGTGACCAGGCATTTAGTCGCGGCATTGGCTGGCAGTACGCCCACCTGCCCTTGTGCCGCTGCGTAAATCCGCCAAGCTGCGTCATCTGCGTAACGGTAGCCGTTCCGCTTGCACCACTTGGCGTAACGCTCTTTGAAGGCCCGTTCAGACAACTTCGTCACTTCCTGGCAGTGCCAGAACTTGGCGGCGAAATCCACCCATTTCTCGTGACCGTCCTCACGGGCGGGACTTGAAAACAGGGTGTTGACACCCGGGAACGTCTGGTCCAGCAGGGCGATCAGGTTGTTCTTCAGCATCACCTTGATTTTCGTGTACTGGTTGTACTGCCGATTGTAGATCTTCAGCATCTTGCGGTTCT
>DYEX01000113.1 GCA_020725525.1 Desulfovirgula sp. | reverse complement strand
GCTGGTAATGCGCTCTCTGAAGCCTATCGCCCGCCGGGCGATAACTAAAGCGGCAGCGTGGTGGATAATTACCCCGTACCGCTCCATGTACTTGTAATAGCCGATGGTGGACGTGTGTGCCGGCCTGACCGGCTTTATTTACTCCAATACCTTCCTTGAATGCCCTCCGCATGAGGGCCTCGATTATCTTCTTAAACGGAAAGTTGGCTGCCATGCGGTTGAATTTCCGGCTGGTGCCGAAACGGTCTTTCCCGAAGTCCAGGTCCTCCAATGCGATGGGTTTGCCCAGGGCTTTTGCTGTGTCCACCACCACTTTGGCCAGCACGCCGATTAAGTATGTGCGCCGGTACCCACGGCTGTATGCAAGCTCCGGTATCTTGATATAGAGAAAACCGTTCGGTTGTACTGACACCTGGAACTCTCCGGCAAATTTATGCAGTGCCTTCGGGTAAGGAACAGCGAATCCTTCCGGCCAGGGTTCGGGTTGGCCGAAATAATTGACGTTGGCCAGAGCCACACCGTCCGGGTTGGTGTCCATGCCCAGGTAGCCCCGGTTGGAACTGGTCACCGGTTCAGGTGCCGTTATGGCAAAGGAAATATGCACCCTGTACCGGTAGTCCCTGCCCCTGATCAGTTCCACAGTGTAGGGTGCGCCCGAAAGGAGCAATCCCCACACTTTCAACCGGTGCTTCTCTGGCAGCCAGAGCTTCCCCGTTACCCGGGGTGCCTTCGTCATTACCGGCCTGCCTCTGCTGTCTGTGCCTATTTGCTCCGAAAGGTGGGAAATGGTCACGGACAAAGTAAATTCTCCGCTGCGATAGCTTATCTTGATGTTCGGGTTGCCGCCCTTGGTTTCGTCCCCCCGGGCGTACAGCCGGTTCTGCCGGGCCTGCCGCCATTCTTCTTTTGCGGCTCTACCCCCGCAGACCCGCTTCCACAAAGAACGACCGCCGAAGACTACTGTGGGCATGGTGCCGTTATTTTGATGGGTTTTCAGCTCATCCAGCTTCGTCTTCAGTTTCTTAACCCGCGCTTTGCGGCCGTACACGGTGCGTTTGGCTTTCTCGATTTTTGCCGGGTCGTTTGCTTCAACAGTTTCATCCAGGTCTTTTCCCGCCCGGTTGAGTTTTTTCCTTGCACGGGCCAGTTTTGTTTCGGTTTCTTCGATTTCCAGCGCCAGCAGTTCCCTCTGTGATTCAATAATGGCCCTTGCCTTTAATATGGCATCGTCACAAAAACGGGAGTTTATGCCGAATATCTTCTGGCCTTCTTTTTTAAGCTCTTCACGGGAACGGCCTTCCTGCAGCCGGTTGAAGGCCCAGCGGGTACAGGCACAAAAAAGGCGCATCTCTGTGTCCAGAGGCGTTTCGTCTTCCTTGCCGTAAGGGTCGGGATAACAGTCCCAGAACAGGGGAAACCATTCGCCGCATATGGTGTACTTTAAGCCATCGTCAGATTCAGTGAGCTTCTTTTTGTTCTTTCCCCGTTTTTTCATCCCGCTCCACTCCCACAATCAGTTCCCGAAACCCCTGCCTGACCTTCTTGCCTCCCCTGGCGCCGTACAAACGGGCCGAAAAGGTCGTGACTATGGCCAAAAGGTCCCGGACCAACTCAGTATGAGCGTCCTCCGGCTCTTTTTCCGCGATGGCGATTATTTCCACGCCGCAGTACCTTAAATGGCGTTCGATATACTCATAACCAAACCGGGCCAGCCGGTCGGGATATTCGATAATGAGCTTCTTATACTCGCCCTGCTCGGCCAGCTTGAGTACGTTGGCTAAACCGCGGCGCTTCTGGTTCAGGCCGCTGGCTATGTCTGTGAATTCCGCCCTGACGGTAAATCCGTTTTCCCGGGCTGACTTTCGCAGCCGTTCCATCTGCCGGTCCAGATTGCCCGCGCCGGCCTGCTTTTTAGTGGATACCCGGGCGTAAAGCACGACTGCTTCCTGCCCATCAGTCAATTGGCCGGATTGCAGGAGCCTGTTGAGTTCGTCCATAGAGTACCGGCGCTGGCCCCCGGGCAGACGGACGGGCTTGATTAAGCCGCGCTTTTCCCAGTTGCGCAGGCTGTTGGGGTGAACGCCTAATTTTTTTGCCGCTTTGCTGATGGTTAATAGTTCCATAACTTTATGGTAACTATTTTGTTATGTTTTGCCAACATTTGTTGGCCTGTTGGTAACTGCTACATACCTCCCACTTCCCACTTCCCACTTCTCACTTCTCACTTCCCATTTTTGCTTCCACACAGCAGCCCACCGCCCCGGTGTACTGGGGGTGTTCCGGCACCACCACCCGCACCCCCAGCTCCCTGGCCAGAATCTCCCTCAAGGCAGCGTTTTGGGCCACTCCACCGGTAAAAACCAGGGTGTCGCTGAAAAGGCGCAGCAACATGGGCCGGATGCGTTTAAAAATGGTATAGTTCACACCCGCAGCTAAGGAAGAAATGGGGTGCCCTTCCACCACCTTGCCGATAAGTTCTGTTTCTCCGAAAATGGCACAGGTAGACGTAAGATCCACCGGGTTCTGGTGATGGCGGCTGAGCTCGTCCAGGCTGATGTTCAATACGGCAGCCATATTTTCCAGGTAACGCCCGGTACTGGCGGCACATTTATCGTTGGTCTGAAAATCCATCAGCCGGCCGTCCCGCACCAGGGCCACCTTGCTGTCCTGCCCGCCCAGATCCAGCAGGGTGAAATCGGACAATCCGGTAAGATGGACCGCCCCCAGAACGTGGGCCTTGATCTCCGGAATTACCCTGGCCCCTTTCAGGGCCACGGTCTGGCGGCCGTAACCGGTACTGACCACCGTCCGGGGTTTCGTTCCGGCAGGCAGCAGGGCCGATAAATCCACCGCCAGCCGGCCTTCTTCCAGGCAGCCGTGCTCCCGGTAAAAAGCGATGGTATCGAACTTAAAAAATTCCAGGCGGCCTTTTTCGTCCATCAGGGCAATTTTCACATTCCGGCTGCCCAGGTCAATACCACAGTACAAAGGGATACACCTCGTTACTGCAACATTTCAATAAAAGCATCCAGGCGCATGCGGGTGCGGGCATCCAGGCGGTTGGGCTTGTCTCCCTCCAGGGTAAGGATGGGGAGCTTGAGCCTCTGCCGTACAATCAGATCCTCAATCTGGCGGAAGCAAAAGCTCTGGGCGTAGTGGATGACACCATGGACTTTGCGCCTTTCCACTTCCCGCGTAATATCTTCCAGGCGGTAAAAGATGCCGTAGGGATAGCTGTACAACCGGTAGCGTTCCACCAGATCCTCCGTCTCAAAGGGCAGGGTAAACTGGCGCTGGGTTTCGTTATAAACCACCCGGGCGCCCCGCTCCTCCAGGTAATCGTAAAGATCGTCCATGATCGGGGGTACACCGATGTAGGCCAGGCGAATTTTTTCCCGGCGGGGTTGGGCCCCCGCAAGGCGCGCCAGAAAGTCGTCCACTTCCTGCTCAAAAGCGTCCGGATTTCCCTTAAAATCGCTGCAATTTACCTGAAAGAGATGGTTGTCCCACCCGCTGACCAGGTTTTCCTGCCAGGTGAGCCGGTCGATCTCCCATACCTTGCGCCGGATCTGATCCAGGCGTTCCCGGGCCCGGTTGACCGCAACCCAGTCCACCCCAAAGCGGTCTATCAACTTTTCGATCTGCAGGGCCAACAGGTCCCGGTCCCGGTCAAAGGGATAGGCAAAGGGTATTACCTCCACCCCGATCAGCTCCAGGGTTTCCATCAGGGCATGGGTATTGCTGCAGTCTCCCTGGGTTACGGCCACCAGGGTGCGGATATCCTGGTGACGGAGGACGGTACTGTACAACCCCTTAATCCAGGCGCAGACATTGCGGGGATAACCCGCCAGCTCTGCTTCTTCCACCAGCCCCCCGGGATCGGGATCGGTAATAAAGACGTTGTTTAAATCCACCGGGATGCAGCCGGCGGCGTAAATAACTTCCACGGGTACGGTGGTGGTAATGCCCACCCGTCGCGACCGTACCCCGTTATCCGCCTGAATCCCCCTGTTATCCATAACCATATCCCCTAAAAGAACTTTTTCGCACCCGGACAATTCGACTTTCAGTCAAGTTTTACCTGCTTGACGGACGGAATTTCCTCTCCTAAAAAAAGGCGTGCCGTCTCCTGGAATACCCGCGGGTCACCGCTGACAAAATAACGGTGCTGCACTGAACCGCCGGGATTGTTTAACAACCCCAACCGGGACATCTCCTCGCGGGCGGCTATGGTGGTGGCTTCCGCCGGATCCACCAGTTTTACATCCGGGCCGAGCACCTCCCGGAATTCGGCTTCCAGAAATGGGTAATGGGTGCAGCCTAAAATAAGGGTATCAACGCCCGCCCGTTTCAGGGGCTGAACATATTCGGCCACCGCCGCCAGGGACTCCCTGGTACCGGCCCGGCCCGCCTCCACCAGGGGGACCAGGCGGGGAGCAGCCTGGCCGAACACCGCCAGGTCGGGATTTAAAGCCTTCAACGCCCGCTGGTAAGCGCCGCTTTTGATCGTGGCTTCCGTAGCAATGATGCCAATGCGTCCCCCGGTGCTCACCCGCACCGCTTCCCTGACCCCCGGCTCGATCAGGCCGATCATGGGTACCGCATAGCGCTCCCTGACCACGGGCAGGGAGATGGAAGAGTTGGTATTGCAGGCAAAGATGATGTATTTTACTCCGCAGGAAACCAGAAAGGTCAGGATCTCATCAGCAAAGCTGATTAGTTCTTCCGGCGTGCGGGGCCCGTAGGGCACATGGGCGTTATCCCCAAAATACACGGTGGATTCTTGAGGCATCAGGCGAAAAATCTGCCGGGAAACGGTGAGTCCCCCTACTCCCGAATCAAATAGACCAATTGGCCTGAGATCGCTCAATTTTAGGCCCTCTCCTTATCTCTCCTAATTATGTTCAGGATAGTACCATCTTAATATTTATTCAACCATGCGTGATCTTACTCGTTCAAGGATACTTTCCCGGTTCAAAAAAGACAGGCCCGTGAAGGACCTGTACCATCATAACATAGATTTTTCGTTCTGGAAAGTAACCAGCTGTTTTCTACCTCCCAGCTCACCTGCCCCAGCGCTCGCTTAAATAATCCACAATACCCTCGACAATGGCCTGTGCCGCCTGGTCCACAAACCAGTCCTGGGCAAGCAGGCTGGCTTCCCCGGGATTGGTGATGTAGGCCACTTCCACCAGGACCGCCGGCATGGCCGAGGTGCGCAGGACGGCAAAATTAGCCTCCAGCACACCGTCATTTTCCAGACCCAGTCTCTGTACCAGCCGGGCCTGGATATAACCGGCCAGCCTGCGGCTTTCTTCCCGCCGGTTGGGATCTCCCCCCCCGGCCGGGCTGAGGATGTAGGTGGCCGTACCCTGCACGGCAGGGTTGACGTTGGCGTTAATGTGAATGCTGACGAATAAATCCGCCCCCGCCCGGTTGGCCATATCCGTCCGTTCGTACAGTCCCACATCGTAATCGCCGCTTCTGGTAAGTAAGGGCCTGGCTCCCCGGGCCGAAAGCAACTCAGTCACCCGCAGGGCCATCTTCAACGTAATATCCTTTTCCCTCAAGCCGTTGCCCAGGGCGCCCGGGTCCGGCCCCCCGTGGCCGGGATCCACGGCAATAATCACATCCTGCAACACTTCACCGGCATCGGGGATGTAGATCTGCATTTCCAGCGTTCTCTGATCGGCCGACAGGCTGGCCCGGTGGCGCACCGGCCCTTTCACTTCAAAAACCAGGCGGGTAACATCGGGGGACCGGCTGAACCAGCCCACCCGTAACTTTTGCACCGCCTCTGAATCCACAGACATTTCGAGCGGCACATTGCCCGGGCGGACACCCGTTAAATCCACCACCAGCCGGTCGGGGGAAGTCAGCCTGAATACATGGTAAGACATGGCCCCTTCGGCGGTCACCGTTACCCGGGTGACCTTACCCGCCGCGGCAACATCAAGACCGGTTACGGCCGGACCAGGGCTCCTGTCACCCTGATTGCCGCCGGCACCCCCGTTGCCGGGGGAATTTTCATTTCCCACCGGTGGTGAACCGCCGGGTTGCTGCCCCGACGCGCCGTCACCTGCATTTCCGCTGCCGGGTTCCTGACCCTGGTTCCCGCCATCATCCCCCGGCTGGGGGCGCCCGCCGGGCAAACCCCGGGAGTTTTCATCCCCCGGCACCGGCCCTCCGGGAATGGGGCCGTCCCCCGGACCGGACCGGCCGTCTTCCTCCCGGACATACCAGGCCACAATCCAGCCCGTTCCTCCACCGGGCAGTTGCACCTGGTACCAGTCGGGAACCTTCCCCAACACCGCCAGACGATCCCCGCGGTTTACCTGGGTCACCACTGTATGTTGCAAGCCGGGACCGCTCCGTACATTTACCATATTGCCCTGGACAACCACCTGACCCAGGGCACCCGGGTTGGTAGTACCGCCTCCCGTTGGAACAGCAGGTTGGACCAGTACAGTACGGTTTTGCTGGTTCCATTCCACCCGGTAGCCTAAAGCCTCGGCCACATGGCGGGCGGGCAGGTAGCTGCGCCCGTCCCTGATCACCGGGGCCACATCTATATCCTTTGTCTGCCCGTTCACCGTTATGGTCCTGCTGCCCACCGTAAGCCTTAACTCAACACCGTCTTTGGTTAACAAAACGGTCCTGGTATTTTTATCCCAGTGGATATCCTTTTCAGCCACACCCAGGGCCAAAGCCAGGTAACGCAAAGGCACGTAGGTACGCCCCTGGGCAATAAAGGGCGAGGCATCCATAGTGAAACTTTTTTCATTTACGTAGTAGTTCTTTTCTCCTACTTTAAAAACAACTTCCTGTATCCCACCGGCCAGGGAACCGCCCGGCCCGGAAAGTAACAAAAAACCGGCGGTCAGGCAGGTAACCGCCCCGAGGGATAACGCTCGACAGAGTTTCCCTTTCTTCATCCTCCCAACTCCAGCCATTGTTCAACATGATTTGACACGCTGGATAAAGGGATTCTCCATTAATCCTGGAAATCCTGCCAAAGAAAAAACAAAAAAGGACCACCTGCCTGTGCTGGTCCCTTTCTGGTTACACTATTATTCTGTTTCTCACCTCCCCTGGACTGGATTAAGCTGCCACCCCGCTTCAGAGGCTGGCCATATTAACCCTGCCCTCCTGTCAATTTTCTCGCCATTATATACCATCATTGCCTCATTATGAACATTGGCGCATAAATTTCTGCGGGTTACAAATAACTAAGGGGAAACAGGCACCGGGAAAATGGGGGTGAACAACACGGGAAGAACATTATGTTTTCTGTGTTTCCTGCTTTTATTCCTGTTCCACGCGACCATACCGGCCGGCGGGGAACCACAGCCACCGGACCGGTGTTGCCGTGATCCGGAGCCCATCCTTAAAATGGGGGGACCGGGGACCACATCGGCGGACGTGCGCCAGTTGCAACAGCTGCTGAACCGGCTGGGGTATTATTACGGACCGGTTGACGGCATCTTTGGCCCGGCGACGGCCAGGGCGGTGGAGGACTTTCAACGGGACCGCAACCTCACTGCCGATGGGGTGGTGGGCCCGGCCACCTGGAACGCCATTGGCCAGACTGCCACCAGGCCAACCGCCAGCCGGCAGGACAGGCCCCCGGCAAAGGATGTAAGCATCCTCATCGATACCACCCGGCGCACCTTAACGGTCTTATTTGACGGCCGGCCCCACCGCCAGTATCCCGTGGCCGTGGGCAGGTTCGAGACGCCCACACCCCTGGGCGACTTCCGGGTAGTGCGCAAGGCCATGCACTGGGGGACGGGCTTTGGCTCCCGCTGGCTGGGACTGGACGTACCCTGGGGCCTTTACGGCATCCACGGCACCAATAAACCCTGGTCCATTGGCAGCTATGCCAGCCATGGCTGCATCCGCATGCACAACCGGGATGTGGAGGAACTGTATCCCCGGGTTCCCGTGGGAGCACAGGTAATCATTATTGGCAATCCTTTTATCTACCGGGAACCGCCTTACCGGGACCTGCGCCGGGACTTCTGCGGCTCCGACGTCATGGAGGTCCAGCGGGCGCTGGCCAGGCTGGGGTTGTTCAAAGGCAAGATTGACGGCACCTGGCGCTGGGACATGGAAGAAAGCGTTTACCGTTTCCGGGCCATGCACGGCCTTTCCCGGGACAATGTAATCGACAAACCGGCCTACCGGGCGTTGGGCTTTTAGCTATAGGGTGACATATTGTTTCAAGAGGTAATAACGAAGAATGATTAGTGGCGGGCAATCCGCAGAGAGCCAGAGCCGGCCCGAAGCAAGCCGCGGTGCGCATCTTACGCGGAGCATTGGAGTGAGCGGGGACAGCGCCGCATCCAACCGGGTTCACTGAATATTTACGGGTAACTGCCGTCACCCAAGGCGGGGTTGTGGTTTGGGTAAAAATAGAAACCCCCGTTTGGGGGCTAGGTTTTCTTGCACCCGGCGTCGGCCGGTTCGGCCACCGGGCGGCGGCGACGGGCCGGCCGGCGGGGCTGGTATTTGCTCTTCAAAGCCGGCACCACCTGGTGGACGTACCACCACAGGATGACAAAACCGGCCAGCAGGTACAGGCTCACATAAAAGTCCGTGAACATCACCGCCACGGCCAGCACGGCAAAGACCAGCGAGGTAAGGGCGGGAATAAACACTCCTCCCTTTACCCGGTAGGGACACTCAGCTTGCGGTTCCTTTTGCCTCAACCGGATCACCGCCAGGCCGGCCAGGGCATAAACCACCGACTCCATGGCCGCCGCCAGGTTCACCAGGACGAGATAGCGGTGGGTAAACAGTACCACCAGAGAAATGGTCACACCGGCGGCAAAGACGGTGAGGATGGCCACCCAGGGTGTAAAAAAGCGCATGCTCAGGCGGGAAAAGACGGGTGGCAGGACGTACTCCCGGGCCGAGGCATAAATAAAGCGGGACACACTGATTAAACCCGCATTAAAGGTGGTGATGGAGGCGGCAAGGCTCAAAACCGCCATCCAGAAGACCCCCGCCGGACCCAAAACGGTGCGGGCAAAAACCATCTGGGGGGCAGAAGAGGCAACCAGTGCCTCCCGGGGGCATGACGCGGTCATGGCCACGGTAAAAAGGGCATAAACCACGCTCAACAATCCAACCGCCAGAAGCATGCCCCGGGACACCAGGCGGCTGTGGGTGACTTCCTCGGCCAGCGGGGTTACCCACTCAAAACCAACAAAGAGAAAAACCCCCACCGCCACGGCATTGATGAAGGCAAGGGCCCCACCCGGGGCAAGGGGTGCGGTGAGGTGGAAATCGACCCTCGCCAGGGCGATAAAGGCCAGCACCACCAGGGAGCCCATAAGCCCGTAAGTGATCAGGTCCTGAAAGGTGCCGGCAATCTTAATTCCCCGGATATTCATGCCCGTAACCACCAGGTACATGGCCACAATCCAGACCAGGGGCGGCACCGCCGGCAGGGCGGAACTGAGGACGGAAGCTAAAACGTAGCTTTCGGCCCCCACCACCCCCATCACCACCGCCATATACAAAAGGGAAACGGTAAGAGCCAGCCGGTCATTGAAGGCCCGGGAAAAATAGAGCCGGATGCCGGTAGCGGAGGGGAGGCGGGCATTCAATTCGGAAAAACAGGACGCCGCTCCCAGGCACAACAACCCGCCGGTGAGAATAGCCAGCCAGGCGGTATCCCCGGCCAGAAAACCGGCCACCTGCACGGCGGCCACAAAAGAGGAACTGGCCAGGGTGAGGCCAGCACTGGTTGCAATCACGGTACGCAGGGTGAGCACCCGTTTTAAACCCATTTCACTCACCCCAGATCATCAGGGAAATGAAATCGAGCCGCACAATATCATCTTCGGAACCGATGATCTTCAGCGTACCGTTCATATAGGGTTCGGTAGGGGTAATATCACCGTAAAACAGGTCAGCCAGGGTTTCGCTGTCGGCAATTACCGTCAGATCGGCCCTGGGGGGCGCTCCTTCCCGCACCGATAACTCCCCGTTCTGCAATTCCAGGGTGTGCTGGGAAGGGATGTCACTGGCCTGCACCAGAACCACCCGGTCCCAGTCCCGGTTCATGATTTTCAACCGTTCGTTTTTGTTGTAACCCTCCTGGAAGGCCAGAAGGCTGGCAGTAATTTCTGCGTGACTGGCCAAAGATGCCTACCTCCAAGTAGATGTAGATACTGTTGGATTTTAGCGCAAGTACACCACCCGGGGCTTAAAGTCCAGACGCTGTAAAAGATCCAGGTAATCCCGGGGAGTGATCTGCTCCCAGGGTTTTTGCAACAAAGCCACCAGCACCGCTTCCATGACATTGGTGCCAAAGGAGCGCCCCTGAAATTCGGGTGTGGTGGTCACCAGGCAGCCCGCTCCCTTTTCTTTTAAAAAGGCCACGTCATCAGCGGTGGTGGTATTGGTAATAATAGTCTGCCCGTCCAGCCGGGGCATATAACGGCGCACCAGGTGATAATCCCCGGCAATTACCTGTGCTTCCCGGTAATAGTGGCCGAATTTCTTCACTTTTTCTTCATCCTGGGTTTCCTGTTTCTTCCCGGTGGGGTAGAGCATGTGAAAGGGCAATTTGGACATTTCCGGCAGCAGCCTGGCAGCCAGTTCTTCCAGCTCCTTGACCGTGCGAATGGGATAGGGAATACCGGCCGCGAAAATAAGATCCCCAAAGGTAAGGTCGCAGCCAAGTTCGGCAAAAGCCTCGGCCATCCCGAAGCGATCCACCGCACTGACCATCAGCACCCTGGTACCGGGGGGAAGCAAATCTGTATGCTCCCGCAGGTAATAGACCGTTTCCCTTTCCAGAGTATTTTTCAAACCGCTGCCGTCCACCACCGGAGTCTTCTGGACGGCATCCATGAGTTTTTTGCCATCCCGGACCACATAGCGGGTCTTGCCGGCATACAGGTACACGTCAATCCCGCCCAGCCCGATGGCGTCCACCTTGCCGTCCAGTTCCTTGAGCAATTCTAAGGCCCGATCGAAATTTCCGTCGGTGCCCCGGCGGCTGATCTCAAAGCGCTCCCCCAAAAGCTCCACTTCCACCCGGTGATCCCGGCGGGAGGAACCCAGGCTGACACTGACTACTCGTTTCAAAAAAAGACCTCCATTTCCAAAACACGCTGGCCCTTATCCATTGTAACCAAATAACGCTAAAAATACAAGCGGCGGCTCTTCATCTCCTGCTCCAAAAAACGGCGTACCTCTTCCGGGGCCGACAATTGCAGGGCCTGCAGGGCTACCTCCCGGGATTCCTTTAAGGTAACCGCCCGGATCACTTTTTTAATTTCCGGCAGCGCTCCGGCAGCCGCACTGAATTGATCCAGTCCCAAACCTAAAAGCAGCATGGTGGCCAGGGGTTCCCCGGCCATTTCCCCGCACATGGCCACCTTTTTGCGGCTGGTCCGGGCCGCATCCACAACGTTCTTAATTAAGCGCAGTATAGCCGGGTGTAAAACCTGGTGCAGGGGATTAATCCGGGCACTGGCCCTATCCACCGCCAGGGTATACTGCACCAGATCATTGGTACCGATGCTGTAAAAATCAACCTCCGGTGCAAAAAGTTCCGCCGTCAGGGCTGCCGAAGGCACTTCCACCAGCAGGCCCACCTCGATGCCGGGGTCAAATTTTTTCCCGGCCAGCTGCAATTCCTCCTGGGCCTGGCGCAGCATGGCCTTAACCCGCCGCAGATCTTCCACCCTGGAGATCAGGGGGAACATCACCTTTACCCTGCCAAAGGCACTGGCCCGCAGGATTGCCTTGATCTGGGTATTAAAAATTTCCTCGAAGTTCAAATTTAATCTTATACCCCGGCAGCCCAGGAAGGGATTTGGTTCATAGTGCATGGGCTGGAAAAAGGGGCTGGAGGGGCCGGCATAATCGAGGGTGCGGATGACCACCGGGCGACCCTGCATTTTTTGTACTACCTGCACGTAAACCTCAAATTGTTCATCCTCACTGGGCATGGTGTCCCGGCCGATAAAAAGATGTTCGGTACGGAAAAGACCTATTCCTTCCGCCCCCTGGGCCAGCGCGCTGGCCACCTCGCCGGGATGATCGATATTGGCCAGGAGCTGCACCCGGTACCCGTCCTGTGTCTCCGCCGGCAGGTCGGAAAGCATTTGCAGTTCTTTTTTACAGGCCAGGTAGGTTTCACGGCGGTGCTGGTACTCGGCCACGGTGGCCGGATCAGGATTAAGAATCACTGTGCCTTTGCTTCCATCAACAATCAAAAGGTCCCCGTTTTGCACCCGGTGCACAAAACGGCCCAGCCCGACCACCGCGGGTATTTCCAGGGAACGGGCCAGGATGCAGGCCGTACAGGTCCTCCCGCCCCTCTCTATGGCCAGGCCCATAATGCGGGAACGATCCAGCTGCATGCTGTCGGGGGCACTCAAATCCCGGGCCACCACAATGGATTCTTCCTTCAAACGCGGCACCGGCGTCCAGGACTGACCGAGCAGAATACGCAACAGGCGGCAGCCCACATCCCGGTAATCAGCCGCCCGCTCCCGCAGGTATTCGTCTCCCGAATCCTCAAACATCTGAACGTAGTTGGTTACTACCTCGCCCACCGCACCTTCCACATTGATACCCGAACGGATGAGGCTGATCACTTCGGACTCAAAAGTGGCATCCTCCAGAATCATCAGCTGGGCATGGAAGGTTCCGGCCCGGTCCCGGCCGAGATCCGACATGGCCCGGGCATAAATTCCCGCCAGTTCCTGGTGGGCCTGCCTGAGGGCATGTTGCAGGCGGACCAGTTCCTGATCGACTTCCTGCGGCGAGATGGTTTTGCGTTCAAACTCTAACTGTTCCGGACGAAAGATAAAGGCCCTGCCAATAGCAATTCCCGGCGCTCCGGCAACTCCGCGTAGCATTTTCGCTACCCCCCTTGACCCTTTTAGAATGGTTAGGGACAAAAATAGCCAGCATTTGCTGGCATCACTGGAACGATAAGGGCTGCTACTTCTAATATATTTTATTTGAACTTCGACGTGACTGACTTTTATTCCTGCCTTCCGAACAGACCGAAAAAAATTTAGCTTCCCAAAGCAAGAGCGGGAGGAACGAAACCTCCCGCTCACATTTCATCGCCAATCCCCGGAACGACCTCTTTTTTGTCCTGCCTGGCCCGTTCCAGCAAGGCCAGGGCTTCGTCGGAGCCCTTTAGATAACCCGAACGCCACAGGGCCGTTTGCGCCGGGGATAGTACAGGGGCTTCTATCTTTTCACGAATCCTTTCTACAGCTTCATCAAAGCTTTGCGGCGGTTCCAGGCCATCCTTCTGCCGGCGGTCCATGTCGAAACCCTCCCCTAAACCTGTGCCCCGTGTTTTTGTAAAATCTCCACGACCCCCTGCACCTTATCTTCACTGGTGACCACCGTAACCAGAAAAGCCTGGCCTCCCGCCGTGCCGTAATCAACGGCACCGTAGCCACTCACCGAAGGATCGGCCGCTTTGAGCACCCGGGATTCACTGTTGGACAGGCTGCCGGTACCGGCAGAAAAAAGGGTCAACCCGGTAATGGTTTCCGCCCGGCCGGCCACGGCATAATTAATTTCCGCATCATCCTCCACCCCAAAGCGGGATACCCGGTCCAGGCTGACGGTATCATAGCCGGCCGATTTTAATTCTTCCACCGCCCGCCGGGCCTTTGTGCTGGAAGGAAAGTAGGCCAGGATGGAACGCTCCCCCGGAGAAAACTGCATCGCCATCACTCCTGCCTTCTTTCCTCTTATTATGCCCGCCGGTCCCAAAGATCATGCGGCAGCAATGCATGCAGGGCTGTTTTAAGCCCGCTGTATCTGACGGTAAAAAAAGAGCAAAAACCCGGCCGTAGAACGCTGGGCCCGGGGAAGAAGAGTGCTGGTGGCGCGGTGGTAACTTTCTTCATCGGCCGAGGCACAAACTAAAGGGTAATATTCCCTGGCCTGCCAGGCGTTGGCCGCCACCCATTCTTCAGGGGTCTGGCCCAGATGGTAAAGGCCTCCCGAAAACACGCGGTAAAAATGTTTTCGCCCTTTAACCCACCTTTCATAATCCAGGTGCCCGTCAAAGAGCCGGCAGCAGGCATGATGGGGAACACAGGCATCCTGCACCAGGTGTGCAGCCGCACCGAGCATAAAAAAAGCCTTGCGGTGTTTTCCCCGTTTCCAGAACATAAGGGCCCTGTCGTAGTACTGCCTGCACTTCTGGGCCGCATTTGCCCATACCCACACCCCCACTCCTCGCCGGGGGTCAAAATGGTGGGTGGTACTGCGTAAACCCCGGTCCGCCCAGGTGACCCCGGCATCCAGTTGGGCAGCAAACCGGTTAATTAACCGGGCACATTCCCTGTGGCCGTCGTTATAAAGAATCGCCCTCCCCTGTTCATTGCAAAAAACATGGGTATCACTGGCTCCCAGCACCTGCAGGGGAAAATTTATGGAAAATAAATAACGGGAAGCAGCAGCCACCGGATGGGTCCACCTGGCAACGTGAAGTTTCATTTCCCCACCTCATTGTTGTTTTACCAGAAAGTGACCATATTGATATTCTCCATGAAACGGGCAAACCCCTTTTACCATTTCCATTAGTTCAAGGTGGTTAAGTTTAATATTTATGTTAGAAGAGTTAACATTAGTGAAAAATACCACAAAATGCTTGAGATTTTTTTCACAAATAAGCTTGCCTTTTAGCTTTTATATGATAAAATTATAGTTGAGAGAATCCCTTCGCCATAAGTTTCTTTATGAAGAGAGGACCCACTTGAAGCGTGGTGAACAACGGGGAAGTTGTCCATACTTGTAAGAAGGCGAACGTTTCACAATTGCCGGATAACGGGCAATTTAGTCTATTAGGAGCAAGATAGTTTCCTTTTTACCAGGAACGTGTATGATCTATGCCATAACCCCCCGTTGGAGGTGGAGCATCATGACGCTTGTACAAAACTTCAAGTTCTTTGCTGAAGCCGGCATTAAGGCTACCCCTGTACCGGGCACCAGCAAGTACTTTATCCAATTTCAGGACGGCAGCAGCGTCTATGTGGGTGAACGAACCTTATTCCAGCTCTTAAACTCCGGCGAGAGCACGGAGAATATTATTAAAACCTTGCAGGAAATTAAACTAAATCCTCCTTTCAACTATCCCGAGCGGTACAAGGCCCTCTTCCGTTCAAACCAGTGTTAAAAAGCCACCAGCTTCCACGGCAGCTTTTACAGCTCCGCCTGAATCAAAAAGCTGTTATGTTAAAATATCCCTTTTCCTGTACATCTTGCACAAAGGCAGTCTCTTACCCTGCTTCTTCCAGTTCCACCCAGCCGGCCACCACCACCGGGCGTTTTTCTCTTTTGGCCTTGGTGGAAGCCAAACTGGCGAGATTAATCAGATCCCGTACGTTGTGAGTGCCATTGGGCTCTCCACGTACCCGTGACCGCCGCCCGCCGGCCACACCTGCCGATGCGGTAACCTTTATTCCCTGCGGCCAGCTGGCATCGGCAAGCGCCTTTATCATCCGCCAGGTCAATTGTTTCGCTTCTTCCAGCGGCCTGACGGTCACCACTGCAAATTCATCGCCGGCATAGCGGCACAGGTAATCAAGCCCTTCGGCGATAACGCTTTTTAAAATTTTCCCTACCTGCTGCAAAATCTCATCCCCGATAACGTGACCGAACTCTTTGTCTATCGCCCCGAAGTTGTCCAGGTCTAAAAAAATAACGGTTACCTCCTGCCCGCTTTGCAGCAGTTCCGCCGCTTTATGCTGCAGGAATTCGGCCCGGTTCAGGCCTGTGAGGGCGTCCACGTGTTTGCCTATCTCGGCATAAAGCCGGGATTTTGTGATTATCCCCACCGTGCGCCCATCCCTCACTACCACCAGTCGCTCAATCCCATGACTCTCCATTGTTTCCTTGGCTTCCCAAAAGGAGCACTCCGGCGAAACGGTAACTACATTCCTGCTCATGGCATCGGCCACCAGCCGGTTGGGGTGGGAGTACCTTACATCCCTGGAGGTTATAATGCCCACAAGCCTTCCCCCTTCCACCACCGGAAGGCCACCTATTTTGAACTGGTTCATCAGCGCCGCCGCCCGGCCGACACTTTCAAAAGGATCAATGGTGACTGGATTTTTATGCATAATGTCGCCTGCACTAAACACTACAAATCCACCGCCCTGTTCACCTGCACCACAATGTTTACCTGGGCTTTTACCACTGTATTCTCGGTAGCAACCCTCATCCCCTCTTCCAGGATGACCGGCAGAAATTTCTCCTGGGGGAGAAATTTCAATAATGACCTTTTCAGCACCGCTGCCTCGAAAATTTCGTGGTCAAGGTAAATAATGTCGTACTGCTCCGGCGTCAGGGCATCCACCATCCGTCTTACCGCTTCCGGACCAATGGGTGCCCTTTTCCCTACCAGCAGCACGTCCTGCATGGGCGGGATTTCAAATTCGGATAAACGAATGGTCACCTCGGCCCTGCGAACCGGCTCAGATGAATGGGAAGTAAAGGGGGCCCTGGAAGACACCTGGTTACACCTTCCTCTCCCTTTCAGGTGAAATATCCCTTCTCTGTATAGTATACAGTACGTTCGAAATTTAACAAGTCATATTTACCCCATTCCCCCCGATTTAGGTACCCAAGATATTCAAATTGACATATTATTAAGAAGAGCTAGCATCCCATTGAGTGCTGGGTCCCCACTTATTCAAATGCCCGGCTCCGCCGGGCATTTAAAATCAACTGGCCTAACTTGACACATACGTGTCATTGTGTTACAGTAAAAACAGGAATACCATAACCGACGGCGTGGATGCCTCGACCTGCCGGGGCTTTAGGTTACACCCTCTAAACTGCTGGCACAGTTTAGAGGGTTTTTACCTTATTCCCTGCAGTAGGTGATGAACACCACGAGGGTGAGCAATTGGATGGTTGCCTGCACGATCTGTATTACGTCTTGTGCGGTAATCATCCCTGCCCCACCCCCCTTCGGAGAAGAATCTCCCCCGGCAGGTGAGGCCCGTCCGATCATGGTATTCCTTGTCTTATTTTAGCAAATGCTGTTGGTTTGGACAAGGGACTAGCTCAAAATCAAGGCTTCCGGAGCCCCGCCTTCTTTTCCATCAACGCGCGTACCTTTAACGGCAAACCAAAAAGGTTTATAAAGCCGGCAGCATCGGCCTGGTTGTAAATCTCATCCCGGCTGAAGGTGGCCAGTTCCGGATTGTAAAGTGAATAGGGCGAACTAACCCCCGCGGGGGTGCAGTTGCCCTTGTAGAGCTTCATGCGCACCGTACCGGTTACCGTACGCTGGGTCACCTCCACAAAGGCATCCAGGGCTTCCCGTAAAGGAGAGAACCACACGCCGTCATACACCAGCTCGGCATAACGGGCGGCCACCAGTTCTTTGAAATGCATGGTCATCCGGTCAAGGCATATACTTTCCAGCTCCCGGTGGGCCAGGTAGAGGATGGTACCACCGGGGGTCTCGTACACCCCGCGGGATTTCATGCCCACCAGGCGGTTTTCCACCATATCCACCACGCCTATACCGTTGGCGCCCCCCAGGGCATTTAACTTTTCCAGCAATGCCACCGGGTCCAGGGATTCGCCATTGACTTTCCTGGGGATGCCCTTTTCAAAATAAATTTCCACGTAAGTGGGCCGGTCCGGAGCCTTTTCCGGAGGCGTGGTCAGCAGGAGCACGTCGGCGGGCGGTTCCTTGGCGGGATCCTCCAGGTCCCCTCCTTCGTGGCTCAAGTGCCAGATGTTGCGGTCCATGCTGTAAGGGCGTTCCCTGGTCACGGGAACGGGAATCCCCCGGGCCTGGGCGTAGTCAATGGCATCCTCCCGGGAACGGATGTCCCATTCGCGCCAGGGGGCGATAATCTTGAGGTCGGGATTCAGCGCTTTCACCGAAAGCTCAAAGCGCACCTGATCGTTCCCCTTGCCGGTGGCTCCGTGAGCCACAGCTTCCGCTCCTTCCCTTCCGGCCACCTCGACCAGTTTTTTGGCAATCAAAGGACGGGCCATGGAGGTGCCCAGGAGGTACTTGCCCTCGTAAACGGCCCCCGCCCGTAAGGTGGGGAAAATGTATTCTTCTACAAATTCCCGCTTTACGTCCTCAATATAGATCTTGCTGGCACCGCTCTTAATGGCCTTTTCCTCCAGCGGGGCCAGTTCCTCCCCCTGCCCCAGGTCGGCCACCATGGCAATGACTTCGTAGCCGTAATTTTCTTTGAGCCAGGGAATGATGATGGAGGTGTCCAGCCCCCCCGAATAGGCAAGCACTACTTTTTTCATACTAACGCTCCTTTCTCCTCAGCCATAGCAAGTACATGATGGCCCAGCCCAGGGTTATGCCGGTAAACCAGGCACCCAGGTGGATGGGCAGGTGGACAAAGTCCCGGTTAATAAAATCCAGGACCACAATGCCCGCGCCCCCCAGCAGGGCCAGGATGAGCGGCATGCGCGTAATCCGGAACATATCACGCCATCACCAGGGCCAGTACGGCCTTCTGGGCATGCAGGCGGTTTTCCGCCTCGTCCCAGACCACCGAGTGGGGTCCGTCGATAATTTCCGCCGTTACTTCTTCACCCCGGTGGGCCGGCAGGCAGTGCAGGAAGATAAAGTCCGGCCTGGCGTGGCGCACCAGTTCTTCGTTCACCTGGTAGGGGGCAAAAATCTTCTTTCGCTGTTCACTTTCCCGTTCCTGTCCCATGCTGGCCCAGACATCGGTGACCACCACATCCGCCCCCGCAACCGCCGCCACCGGGTCGGTAAGAATTTCGATACGGCTGCCGGTTGACGAAGCGTCGGCCCTGGCCTTCTCCACTATCTCAGCCCTGGGCTGGTAGCCGGGGGGTGAGGCCACGCTGATATGCATGCCCGTTTTGGCACAGCCGAAAAGCAGGGAGTGACAGACGTTGTTGCCGTCCCCGACATAGGCCAGCTTCAAGCCGGCCAGCCTGCCTTTATGCTCCCGGATGGTCTGCAAATCGGCCAGGATCTGGCACGGGTGCAGCAGGTCGGTCAGGCCGTTGATCACCGGGATATCGGCGTAACGGGCCAGTTCCTCCACATCCGCCTGGGCGTAGGTGCGGATCATAATCCCGTCCAGGTAGCGGGAAAGCACCCGGGCGGTATCGGCAATTGATTCCCCCCGGCCCAGCTGCAGGTCGCTGGCATTGAGGTACAGGGCGTAGCCCCCCAGCTGGTACATGGCCACTTCAAAGGAAACCCGGGTGCGGGTGGACGATTTTTGAAAGATCATGCCCAGGGTCTTCCCGGCCAGGTAAGGGTGGGGAATACCCCTTTTTTGTTTGGACTTCAAATCATCGGCCAGGTCCAGGATGGTCATAATCTCTTCCGGAGTGAAATCATGCAGGGAAAGCAGATCCCGGCCTTTAAAATTTTCCTTCATTGGATTACCCCTTCCTTTACGGGTTCAAGATGGGTCAACCCGCTTCAGGCACGGCGCTGCCCCGCTCACTCATATGCTCCGGACAACGCCGTGCCTTTGGAGTTAACAAAGCGGTTTTACTGAACATTTAACACATAAGGATAACGGAATCACGGTAAGGCCTCATGCTCCCGGCCCAGCATCCCCGCGGTAAATTCCCGCACGCTTACCGGCTCCGGCTCCTCCCCCTGCTTCAGGCACTGCAGCACCGTCGCCAGCGCCCGGGCGGTATCCAGGGACGTCAGGCAGGGCACCCGGTACTCGGCGGCGGTGCGGCGCAGGCGGAAGCCGGGCCGGGCGGGGTGCCTGCCCCGGGTGGGGGTGTTGATGACCAGGTTTACCGCACCCGAACGCAGCAGGCCCGCCACTTCCTCCACTTCCTGCACGGGCATGCCGGCGGCGGCAATGGCCCCGGCCGTTCCTCTGGTGGCGTAAAGAGTGTAACCCAGGGCGGCATACTGGCGGATCACGGGCAATGCTTCAATTTTATCCCGGTCGGCCAGGGAAACCAGCACCGCTTTTGGCGCGGCAGGAGCAGACCCACCGGGCGATTTTGTGCCGTTTATACCCGAAAAGGGACTTAAACCGGCGGCCACCATGGCCTTGTACAGTGCCCGGGGGAAAGTGCGGTCCACCCCCATGACCTCCCCGGTGGACTTCATTTCCGGTCCCAGGGAAATTTCCACCTCGCCCAGCTTTTCAAAGGAAAAGACCGGTGCCTTCACGGTTACATAATCCGAAATCCTGCCCAGGCCCGGCCCGTAGCCCTGCCCGGCCAGCCTTTTGCCCAGCATGGCCCGGGTGGCCACCTGCACCATGGGCACAGCCGTCACCTTGCTCAAAATGGGCACAGTCCGGGAGGCCCGGGGGTTCACTTCCAGAACGTAGATGCCGTCTCTGGCCACCACGTACTGGATGTTTAAAAGCCCGCACACCTTCAGCGCCCGGCCAATCTGCAGGGTGTAGTCCACCACCTGCTCTATTTGTGCCGGGGTGAGGTTCTGGGGCGGGTAAACGGCCATGCTGTCCCCCGAATGCACCCCGGCCCGCTCGATGTGCTCCATAATGCCGGGGATGAATATATCCCTGCCGTCCCCTATGCCGTCGATCTCCACTTCCCGGCCCCGGATGTACTTGTCGATCAGCACCGGGTGGTGCGGTGAAACCTGCACCGCCGTTTCCATATATTTTAGCAGTTCCGGAGTGTTGTGGACAATCTCCATAGCCCGCCCGCCCAGCACGTAGGAAGGCCGCACCAGCACCGGGTAACCCAGACCCTCGGCGATTTGCCGGGCCTGTTCCACGGTAAAGGCGGTGCCCCCCTCGGTCTGGGGAATGCCCAGGCGGGACAAAAGGGCGCTGAATTTTTCCCGGTCCTCGGCGGCGTCAATGGATTCCACCGGCGTGCCCAGCACCTTTACCCCCCGGGCCGCCAGATCCCCGGCCAGGTTGATGGCCGTCTGGCCGCCGAACTGGACGATCACCCCCAGGGGTTTTTCCTTTTCCACCACGTTGAGGACGTCCTCCAGGGCGAGGGGTTCAAAATAAAGCCGGTCGGCGGTATCAAAATCGGTACTCACCGTCTCCGGGTTGTTGTTGATGATGATGGCCTCCACCCCTTCGGCCTGCAAACCCCACACGGAGTGAACCGAACAGTAATCAAATTCGATGCCCTGGCCGATGCGGATGGGCCCCGAACCAAGGACGATCACTTTAGGCCGGGCAGACACCGCAACCTCATCCACGGTATCGTAGGTGGAATAGTAATAGGGGGTGGCGGCTTCAAATTCGGCGGCACAGGTATCCACCATCTTGTAGGCCGGGACAATGCCGTACTCTTTTCGCAACGCCCGCACCCGGTCAAAATCCAAACCGGTCAGGCGGCCGATATGGCTGTCGGCAAAACCGCAGGCCTTGGCCCGCCGCAGCAACCCGGGGGATGGGTTGCCGCCGGCCGCCCGCAGCTCTCCTTCCAGAACCACGATATTTTTTATTTTCTCCAGGAAGAAGTAGTCTATGGCCGTGAGTTGAAAGATTTCCCGCATGGCCCAGGCCCGGCGGAAGGCTTCGGCTATGGCAAACAGGCGCAGGTCGTTGGGACGGGAAAGCAGCTGCTGCAGTTCCATCTCGCTCCAGCTGCCCGAACCCTTCCACTGCAGGCTGTCCACGCCAATTTCCAGGGAGCGCACCGCCTTGAGCAGGGCCCCTTCAAAGGTGCGGTCAATGGCCATTACCTCGCCGGTGGCCTTCATCTGGGTACCCAGGGTGCGGTCCGCGCTGCTGAACTTGTCAAAGGGCCAGCGGGGTATCTTGACCACCACATAGTCCAGGGCCGGTTCAAAGCAGGCGCAGGTTTTTCCCGTCACCGGGTTGATGATCTCGTCCAGCCTCAGGCCGATGGCTATCTTGGCCGCCGTGCGGGCTATGGGATAACCGGTGGCCTTGGAGGCCAGGGCACTGGAACGGCTCACCCGGGGGTTGACCTCAATTACGTAATAGCGGAAGCTTTCCGGGTCCAGGGCAAACTGGACGTTGCAACCCCCTTCCACCTTCAAGGCCCGGATGATCTTCAGGGCGGCGGAGCGCAACAGCTGGTATTCCTTGTCGGACAGGGTCTGGGATGGGGCCACCACGATGCTGTCCCCGGTGTGGATGCCGATGGGGTCGATGTTTTCCATGTTGCAGATGGTGATGCAGTTGTCGGCCCCGTCCCGCATCACTTCGTACTCTATTTCCTTCCAGCCGGCCACGCTCTTTTCCAGCAGCACCTGGCCGATGGGACTTATCACCAGCCCCCGGTGGACGATGGCCTCCAGTTCCTGCGGGCCTGTGGCCATGCCGCCCCCGGTACCGCCCAGGGTGTAGGCGGGCCGGACGATCAGGGGGTAGCCGATTTCCCGGGCAAACTCCAGGGCCTGCTTCACGCTGGTAACCGTGGTGCTGGGGGGCACCGGCTCGCCGATGGCCAGCATGGTTTCCTTGAACAGCTCCCGGTCCTCGGCCCGGCGGATGCTGTCCAGGGAAGTGCCCAGCAGTTCCACGCCGTATTTTTCCAGCACCCCCTGGCGGGCCAGTTCCACGGCCAGGTTCAAGCCGGTTTGCCCGCCCAGGGTGGGCAGCAAGCCCTGGGGCCGCTCCCGTTCGATTATGCGGGCCACGGCCTGCCAGGTGAGGGGCTCGATATAGATCTGGTCGGCCATGTGGCTGTCGGTCATGATGGTGGCCGGGTTGGAATTCACCAGCACCACCTGGACCCCTTCCTCTTTGAGGGCCCGGCAGGCCTGGGTGCCGGCATAGTCAAATTCCGCGGCCTGGCCGATAATAATGGGGCCCGAACCGATGACCAGCACCTTGTTGATGTCCGCTCGTCTGGGCATGGCTATCCTCCTGCTGCAAAAGTTACTGTTTCATTTCGGCCAGGACGCCGGCCAGGATGCCCACGGCCTCGTCCACCTCGGCCTTTGTGATAATCAAGGGAGGAATAAAGCGCAGGATGTGATTGTCCACACAGTTAATCAATAAACCGCGGTCCTGGCATTTGCTAACAATCTCCCTGCCTTCGACAGTTAGTTCCATACCCAGTATCAGCCCCAGGCCGCGTACTTCCCGGACAAAGGGAAAACGACCTGCCAGCTCTAAAAGGTGCTCCTTAAAATACGCCCCCACCCGGGCGGTATTCTCAATCACACCCTCATGGAGCAGGTATTCCACGGCTGCCAGCCCGGCCGCACAGGCCAGGGGGTTGCCCCCGAAGGTGGAGGCGTGGTCGCCGGGGCTGAAGGCCGCGGCCACTTCTTCCTTCGCCACCATGGCCCCGATGGGGAACCCGCCGCCCAGGGCCTTGGCCAGGGTAAAAATGTCCGGCTCCACGCCGTAATGCTGGTAGGCCAGGAACTTGCCCGTGCGCCCCAGGCCGCACTGCACCTCGTCAAAGATCAACAGGGCGTTGTAACGGTCACAGAGCTCCCGGGCGGCCTTCAAGTATTCGGGCGTGGCCACGTTCACCCCGCCCTCGCCCTGTACCGGCTCCAGCAGCACCGCGCAGGTACCGGGGTTTACGGCCCGGGAAAGGGCCTCCACGTCGTTAAAAGGAACGTATTTAAAACCGGCAGGGAGGGGTTCAAAACCCTTCTGATACTTGGGCTGGGCCGTGGCGGTGATGGCCGCCAGGGTGCGCCCGTGGAAAGATTTCAGGGCGGTGATGATTTCATACTTATCCTGCCCGCCGTGGATTTTCCCGTACTTGCGGGCCAGCTTGATGGCCGCCTCGTTGGCCTCGGCACCGCTGTTGCAGAAAAACACCCGGTCCCCGCAGGAATTTTCCACCAGCAATTGGGCCAGTTTCGCCTGGGGTTCAATATGGTACAGATTGGATACATGCATCAATTTCCGGGCCTGGGAGGCTATGGCCTCCACCACCGCCGGGTGGCAGTGGCCCAGGGAGCAAACGGCCAATCCGGCCACAAAGTCAAGGTACTCCTTCCCCTCCGCGTCCCAGACCCGCGCGCCCTGGCCCCTCACCAGGGCCAGGGGCAGGCGCCCGTAGGTACGCATTACATATTTATCGGTAAGCTCGATAATTTCCGCGCTGGTCATGTCCATTCCCCCCTGCTTCACCGGACCACCATGGTGCCGATGCCTTTATCCGTGAACACTTCCAGCAAAATGGAGTGGGGCACCCGCCCGTCCAGAATATGGGTGGTGTTAACACCCCCGTAAAGGGCCCGAGTACAGCACTCCACCTTGGGAATCATGCCGCCGTCAATAATGCCCCGGGCAATTAAATCAGGCACATCGTCCGCCCGGATCACTGAAAGCAGCGAATCCTTGTTTTCCCTGTCTTCCAGAATGCCTTCCACGTCGGTGAGGATAATTAATTTATCCGCCCCCAGGGCCACCGCCAGCTCCCCGGCGGCGGTATCGGCGTTGACGTTGTAGCTTTCCCCTTCGGGGCCCACCGCCACGGGAGCCACCACGGGAATATAGCCCTCATTGATCAAGGTATGGACGATGGCCGGGTTGACCTTTTTCACCTGCCCCACGCAGCCGATGTCCACCATTTCCACCGTCCCGTCGGGCTGGTATACCCTGCCGGGTTTCTTCACCGCCTGAAGCAGGCAGGCATCCTTGCCCGAAAGGCCCACCGCCCTGCCGCCAATGCGGTTGATCAGGGAGACGATTTCCTTGTTCAGCTTGCCCGCCAGGACCATTTCCACTATTTCCATGGTTTCCTCGTCGGTGACCCGCAGGCCGCCCACAAAGCGGGATTCAATGCCCAGCTTCTGGAGCATGGCCGTAATTTCCGGTCCCCCACCGTGGACAATTACCGGGTGCATGCCCACGTACTTCATCAGCACCACATCGGTGAGCACGGCCTTTTTCAGCCCGCAGTCCACCATGGCGTGGCCGCCATATTTGATGACCACGGTCTTGCCGTAGAACTTCTTTATGTAAGGCAGGGCCTCCACCAGGATGGCCGCCTTCTCCTGTGCGCTGAGCAATCAGATACCTCCCTTAAAGCCTGTTATGTCCGGTAGCTGGCATTAATGTTCACATATTCGCCGGTCAGGTCGCAGCCCCAAGCCGTAGCCTCATATTCTCCCGACTTTAAATCCACCAGCACCCGCACCTCACGGCCCGCCAGCACGGACGAGGCTGCTTCCTCGTCAAAGGGCAAAGCCACTCCATCCCTGGCCACCATTATGTCACCCAGGTATATATCCACACGGTCAGGATCAAAGTGCGCACCCGAGTAGCCGGCGGCGCAGATGATGCGCCCCCAGTTGGCATCCTGGCCGTATATGGCCGTCTTGACCAGGTTGGAAGCCACCACCGCCCGGGCGGCCAGGCGGGCATCCCTCTCGCTGGCGGCATTGATTACCTTCACTTCCAGCAGCTTTGTGGCTCCTTCGCCATCCCTGGCCACGGCCCGGGCCAGCCGGGTGCATACCTCGGTGAGGGCATCCCGCAGCAGGTGATAATCTTCATTTTCGGCGGTAATTTCCGGGTTACCGGCCCGGCCGTTGGCCAGGGCCAGGACCATATCATTGGTGCTGGTATCCCCATCCACACTGATCATATTAAAGCTGCGGTCCACCGCATGACGCAGCATCTCCTGCAGGCAGGGCGCGGATACGGCCGCATCGGTGGTAATAAAGCAGAGCATGGTGGCCATGCTGGGATGAATCATTCCGGAACCCTTGGCCATACCCCCGATGGTTACCGTGCACCCGCTCAGGGTGAGAGAAAGGGCCGTTTCTTTGGGCTCGGTATCGGTGGTCATAATGGCCTCGGCGGCGGCTGCGCCCCCACCGGAGCTCAACTCCCGGGCCGCAGCGGCAATACCCGGCAAAATGCGGTCCATGGGCATGGGCTGGCCGATGACCCCGGTGGAGGCTACCAGGACATCCTCCTCGGGAATATTCAATACCCGGGCCGTTTCCTGCGCCATGGCCCGGGCATCCCGGATACCCTGCTCCCCGTTGCAGGTATTGGCATTGCCGCTGTTCACCACCACCGCCCGGGCGCGCCCCCTGGCTATACGCTCCATGGTGACCACCACCGGGGCACCCTTCACCAGGTTGGTGGTGAACACCCCGGCAGCCCGGGCCGGAACCTCGGAAAAAATTAAGGCAATATCCCGTCTTCCTTTATACTTCACCCCGGCGGCCACTCCCGCGGCCAGAAAACCCTGCGGGGCAGTGACACCGCCGCTTTTCTCTTCCCATGTTCTGGCCAAGCCAGCATTCCTCCTTATCCATCCTGAAGATAGCACTTGCCTGCCGTTTGCACCCGCTCGCTCCGTTCCCCAGCACTCACCGGATCCAGGTACCTGCGTAGGGATTGAAACTGCACACAGTTGGCATTTCAGCCACACCAAATAACTCCGGTTGCAGTGAGTGCTGGGTCAATGTCGCTCGCTCATGTGCAAACGGCAGTCATTTTTACCTTTGTTACGGATATACCCCCGGACCGTAAAGCCCCGTATCCTCCGCCAGCCCGAACATTATATTCATATTCTGGACCGCCTGGCCGGCAGCCCCTTTGATCAGGTTATCGATGGCGGAAATGATTACCAACCGGCCGGTACGCCGGTCTACCACCAGGCCAATGTCGCAGTGGTTGGAGCCGGCCACCATTTTGGTCGCCGGCAGCATGCCGGCGGGCAACACCCGGACAAACTTCTCCTGCCGGTAAAATTCCCGGTAGAGGGTCAAAATTTCCTCCGTGCTCTTCAGCCGGGTCAGCCGGGCGTAGATGGTGCTTAAAATACCCCGGATCATGGGCGTCAGGTGGGGGGTAAAGGAAACCAGCACCTTTTTGCCGGCCAGGGCGCTTAATTCCTGCTCGATCTCAGGGGTGTGGCGGTGCACGGCCACCCCGTAGGCCTTGATACTCTCGTTAACCTCGCAGTAATGGGTGTTTAAGGATAATCCCCGCCCGGCTCCCGAAACACCCGATTTGGAGTCAATGATAATGGTGTCGGTTTCCACCAGGCCTTCTTTTAACAGGGGAGCCAGGGCAATAATGATGCTGGTGGGATAACAACCCGGATTGGCCACCAGCCGGGCGGAACGGATTTCGTCCCGGTGGATCTCCGGTAAGCCGTACACCGCCCTGGGCAACAGCTCCGCAGCTGTGTGTTCGACCTTATACCAGTCCTGGTAAACTACAGGGTCGTGGAGGCGGAAGTCCGCTCCCAGGTCCACCAGGGCCTTTCCTGCCTCCAGGACTTCCCGGGCCACGGCCATGGCATGGCCGTGGGGCAGGGCCGTAAAAATAACGTCGCTTCCGGCCACCAGGGCCGGCAAATCCTGCTCCTCGCAAACCAGGTCCACATACCCGTAAAGGTGGGGGTAAACCTCCCAGAAGGCTTTGCCGGCATAACTCTGGGTGGTCAATCCCACCAGTTCCACCTGCGGGTGAGCGCTCAACAATCTGACCAGTTCGGCACCGGCATAGCCGGTGGCCCCGATAATACCTGCTTTAATCGCCATGATCGTCCGGTGCCCGCCACAAACGACCGCCCGAGGGCCGTGGGTTTCAGGTCACCTTTTCAGACTCCTTTCCTTGCAGAAGTACTTTATAATTATACAATTGGTTGCATAAAAATACAACCCGGGTGGACAGGTCCGTAACAAAAATTTTACACACCGCACCACCCGGTTTATTTAATTTAATTTAATTTGTATACTGTCCCCTCTCTTCTCAGCTACTCCCTGGTTTCAGCGCCCCACGGGAAGCGCCGGATGAGGAACAAAGCCAGCGCGAGCCCCGCCACCGCCAGGAGGTTCAGAGCGTGAAATACGGCCGGCACGCCCAGGTGGTCGGCCAGTACCCCCAGCAGGGTTACTCCCACGCCGCCCGTACCCACACCAAAGCCAATGGTAAAGCCGCTGGCCAGACCTTTACGGTCGGGCATGAGCTGCTGGCCCAGGACGATGGTGGTGGAAAAAGTACTGATCAGCGCCGCCCCAATCAGGGCCAGCAACACCAGGGCGGCCAAACCACCACCGGCATGGAGGAATAAATAGATCAGGGGGATGAGCAGCGCCATGGAACCGGCCATCACCCGGGGGGCTCCCAGAACGTCGGTTAAAGGACCGCCCAACAGGGTGCCGAAAGCCCCGGCCAGCAGGAAGACGGAAACAAAATACCCGGCCAGGTGGGCATCACCGTGCAAATAGTCGGTGTAATAAAGGGGCACGTAGGTAGAAAGCCCCGCGTGCAGCCAGGAACGGAAAATGATATAAATTAGCAGCAAGGTAAAGGCAACCAGGGTTCCCCTGTTCCCTGCCAAACCGGGAAGTTGTACTGAAGACATATTGCCCTGAACAGCTGCCCCGCTACTTTTTTCATTCCCTGGAAGGCCTCCGGAACCATTCTCTACCCGGTCTTCCGGACTTTCTTTTTCTTCATGGAGCGAATTCAGGCGTGGCCAGTAAAGCAGCAGGATGCCGGCAGTAAGCAGGGCGGGCAGGATAAAATAAACCGTGGCCTTTGGCCCGCCCAGGGTCAAGAGCCAGGCCATAAACAGGGAGCCCAGGCCAAAACCCAGGTTGCCGCCCACGGAAAACACAGCCATGCCGCTTCCCTTGCGCACGCCGCTGGCCAGGTTGGCCGCCCGGGAACCTTCCGGGTGGTAGGCCGCCACGCCCAGACTGGAGACGGCCACCGCCAGCAGGAGAAGGGAAAACCAGGGCAAACGGCCGGTAGCGGCCAGACCCACGCCAGCCACCAGGCAACCCAGCGGCAAAAGCCAGCGGGCCGGCCGCCGGTCGGCAAAATAACCGAAAACAGGCTGGATGACCGATGAAGCCACGTTGGAAACCAGCACTAACAGGCTGGTCTGGGCATAGGACAGGGCAAAGGCCTGTTTCAGTACCGGCAGCAAAGCCGGCAATGCTCCCTGGGTCATATCAGTTACCAGGTGGCCCCAGGACAAAAGCAAAAGCACGCCCGGAGCCGGGCGCCGCTGTTTTTCTACCTTTCCTGCCAGCACTGTTCCATCGGATACTTCCATTTTCGAAACAGACAAATTTGACACCCCCATTAACTGTCGCAGGAACACCCACAAGGATTTCAGGCGATATCATTAAAGTTAATCTTACTCCTCTTCACCGTTGGTAGCAATGTCAAACAGGCAACAAATTCAAAGTTAACACGTTAATATTCAATTCTTTTTACTGTTTTTCGGGAGCTTTTGGGGGCACAAAAAAACTGCCGTCCTTAAAAAGACGGGCAGCAACTATGCCAGGAAAGAAACCATATTATGTACATTTCAACAAATAAATCCTGTCAAGAACAAGTGTGCTCCTTAGCTAAAGTTTCCTTCCAAACGGGCACTTTTACACCTTTCACTCCCCCGGTTCATAGAGAGAGGGCGGCGGCTCCACACACTCCTGTTCCAGGCGCAGGCCCTCCTGGAGCATTTTTTGAATCACTGGGTGGAAGAAGCGGTAATCCGGATCTTCCAGCAGAGAACGGAGGCGCCGGCCGTATGCGGCGGTAAAGGGCGAAGCAAACCGGCGGTATCGTTCCAGGGTGGGCACATCCATGTACAGGGGCTTCAACCCGGGCAGGCATCGCTTCTGCAGGTGGACAAAGATGGAAAAACCCCCGTAGTCAATGTCGCCCCAGTGGTAAAACGGCACCGCCCGGCCTGTACCGGCCAGATATTCCCGCAGTTTACTTAAAAACCGCCGGCGAACCGCGTTATGATAACCCCCCAGGTATATGGCCAGAAATTGGTCCCGGCAGGTCTTCACGAACCGGTAAAAGGGGGTCAGGTTTTCAATGGTGATAATGTAATCGGCGGCAACATTTTTGACCGTCAACCGGCCCACCATTTCCGCCGGCAGCCCCAGGTCCGGGGAAAAATCTCCCACCCGCAGGGTACGGCCTTCGACAGCAAATTCCAGGCCGCCGCTGATGAAAATGTGCTGGGGGTTGTCCACAACCCCCACTTCGGCCAGAACCTGATTGACCTCTGCGGCAGTAAGGGTGTTCTCTTTTTCCCCGCCGTCTTTCCCCCAGTCCGGGTGGAAATCCCGGACAATTCGTGCCACAGTTGAAGCCAGATTGTTAAAAGCCTTGCTGTTGCCCAGCACCCGCAGGCTGAAAACCCGCCTGGGTATCTCTTCCTGTAGAAGGCTGATCTCACGAATGACCATGAAAAGCTGCTCCGCATGCTCCCGGTCCGCGGGATTCAGGTAGGGCTGGCTTTCCCCTTCTTCCAGCCGCCGGGCAACAGTATGGAAGAATTCCTGCGCCCAGGGGGCCGCCCCCCGGGCATAGTGCCCGGCCAGGCGGGCCAGTTCCTGGAATTGCTCCGCCCTGGGACGCCGTTTCAGCCGGGCGTAGGCCTCGTCCAGGCGATCAGTATTTAAGGCCACTTTCTCGATGAGATTGTTTTCCTCAAACTTGACCCAGCGAATATCAATTAACCCCCGGCGCTCCAAAGCCAGGGCGGCCCCATTGATCTCTTCCTTATACCGGACGGTGGTATCGTCAAAATAGCGGGGCATGGTCCGGGGGTTGAAATGAAGCCAGATGCGGCGGTTGCCTCCTTTGCCCCTGGCCAGGGCGCTGCGCTCATACTTGTCCAGCAGTGCCTCCAGAATATAGCGTTCGTAGTCCATTGCCATCAACCCGCCGCCCTTTCCGCCGCCTCAATCCGGCTTTCGCCAACCGCTTCCTTAAACTGCTTGTAATCCTCTATCCAGCTGTTTTTCCCGTCGCGCATCACCAGAAGGGTGGTGGGCACATGGGGGCTGATAAACTCGCACTTGTCGGTAGGGGCGGCGATGATGGCCTGCATGCCCATCTCATTGATAAAACGCAGGGAATTTTCCATACGGTCGATATCCATCCGGTTGAAGGCCTCGTCAAAGAGCATCAACCGGATGCTGTCCCGGTTGGTCTTGGCGCGGTAGAGCTGGGCAAAGGAAGCCACAATGGCCACGTAATAGGGGGTCTGGGTCTCGCCCCCCGACTTTTCCCGGCAGACCTTGCTGAAGGTAGAGGTTTCACCGCTGGCATGGGTAATTTTGATATCATAATCCAGAAAACTGCGGTAATCGGTGTATTCCGCAATGCTTTCGGGCAGGTACCTGGGCGGCAGGTTGATGATTTTATCAAACAGCTCGTCCAGGGCCTCCCGGTGCCGCTGCTGAAAAACACTGTCAAAAAGGGAGACGCCTCCCTCCACCATTTCCGTATCCTCCAGCATCTGGTAGAACTTGCGGTGCCTTTCGGAAGGGTATACCAGAAAACGGTATTTATCCCCGCCAAAGGAAATATCCTTTAAAGCTTCGTTCAAGAAGTCAAATTCATTGCGGGCATTTTGAATGTTCTCCCGCAGCTTGTAGATGAAGTGCTCCTTGAACTCCTCCTCGGCTTCCCTTTTGGCCTGGTTAATTTTTTCCTCATATGCGGGCAGCTCGCTATCCACCAGTTTCTTATACTCCTGTACCCACTCGTCATTCTCATCCGCTTCTATTCGCCCGCCGAACTGGTACTTATTGTTATATTCGGCCTTGAGGAGTTCCAGGGCCTTTTCCTTGTTAAGAATAAGCGTTTCCACGCTCTTGCGGTTGTGGGCGAAGTTGGCCGCCACCTCCCGGGGCGAATGGCGCCGGATCTCCCGGGCGTAACGCCTTTCCCCCTCGGGCACAACACGGGGGTTCAAGGAGCAAAACTGCCGGAACTCCTCTTCCAGCCGGGCATGCTCGTCTTCCAGGGTCACCCGTTCCATTCTCTTCTGTTCCAGGGTGGTCAGTAATTCTCCCTGCCGCTGGTTATATTTCTCAATCCGGCCGTTCAAGGCGTCCATTTCCAGTTCCAGTTGATCCAGCTTTTGCTGCAGGGCGTCGATGCCTGAAGTATCCACCCCGGCCAGTTCCCGTTCCCTGGCGGACAGATCCCGCCGTAACGCAGCCAGCTCCAGCCACGTCCCCCGGCGCTCTTTCAGGAAGATGTAGTATTCGTCCCGGCCGCTTATCGTCTGGCTCAGCCTTTCCAGCCTCTCCAACCGGGGGAGCAATTCCTTCCGCGCCGCGGCAATCTCCTGCAGGCGGGCTTCTTTGCGGGCAATCTGGCGGGCATAGGCCCGTTCACCGATAAAGGGAGTTTCGTAAACTTCAAACTTAATCTGCCGGGCGGTATGATTGCTGTAGGTCATGCAGGTCGGGGTAATGGCCCGGCGGTAATTTTTCAGTTCCTGTTCATTTTCACACTTGATCAGGTCGCCCATCAGCTGGTGGACGTAGGCCAGGGCGTAGCGGTTCTGGGAGCGCACCTCGCAGGCCAGGGAGTTGGGTTCAATGCGGTTCAAGTACTTCAACACCCGGCCGGTATTGACCAGGCCTACCCCTGAGATGCGCCGTTCCTTTTTGTGTTTTTCATATACGGAAAGGGCATAATCAAAATGTTCCGGCTCCACAATCAGGTCGAAGCGCCGGGTGTTGAGCCAGCCTTCCACCGCGTCCTGCCACTTCTCGTCGGGAACTTCCAGAAGCTCGCAGAGCACCCTGGGCTCCACGTCAATGCCTTTCACGGCGCGGAATTTCTCCCGGATCAGATCCCGCAGCTCGGTCACCTTGCGGTCGTAAATATGCTTCTTGTTGCGCAGGCTGGCCAGTTCCTGCTGCAGGGTCTGCTCCTCCTGATCCAGCTCCTTCAGCTTGCGCCGGATTTCCCAGGCCTGTTCCTGCACCCTTTCCCGTACCCTCCCCAGGGTTTCCCGGCCCCGGTCAATCAACCGGCCCAGGGCATCGAGGGCTTCCCCGTCACCGGGCGGCAGGGGCTGCCCCTCCCCAACCTGCCCGTCACCGGCCGCAGCCAGCCCCTGGAGCCCGTCCACCAGCTCCGCGAGCATACTGCGCTCAGCCGGTAAAAGCAAATCTTCCCCCGCCTCGTCCAGGAGTTGCGCCAGCACCCGGCATTCTTCCCGGGCGGTTTTAGCTACCAGGCTGCAAGCGCGGGACAGTTCCTTCACCCGTTCCTTGAGGGTGCGGATCTCACCTTTCAAACGCTCCACCAGCTGCCAGGTGGTATTGGCCGCCAGGGCGTCCCGGTAGGACCGCTCCTCCTCCCGGCAGCGTTTCAACTGCTCCCTGGCCCCGTCCAGAGCCTGGCTCAACCGGGCCAGCTCTTCTTCCAGGGCCCGGGCCTGTTCCAGATTGGCCTGCAGGCTGGCCGCCACCCCGTCCCGGTTGGCCCGCAGGATCACGTAATCCTGGATCAGGGCCCTTTCCCGGTCCCGCTGGATCTCCTGGTATTTTTCCCGGATATTTTCCAGAGCGGCTATTTTCTCCCTGGTCTGGGCCGCCAGGTCGCTGTACTCCTTGTAGCGCTGGAGGTTCTCCCGCATGATGTCGATATTTATTTGCTTCTCCTCCAGCACGTAGGAGTAAACAAACTGGCGGATGTCCGTTATCGGCTTGAAGGAGATGGCCTTTACGAAAAGGGTAAAGAACCGGTCCCCCAGAGAACCCAGCTTGTGGAGCAAATCGGCCTGGTATTTTTCCACCGTGGGATAAATGGTAGCCCTGCGATCCCTCACCGCGGCCCGGAACTCCCGGATATTGCGGGGGTGCTTGCCCGCTAGAAAAAGGCTGTCGTCCAGGCGGCAGTCCTCGATTTTAAAAAAACGGCTTTCATAGGTCACGTCATCGGCGTAGGAATCAATTACCGCCCCCAAAAGGAAGTAGTTTTTCCTGGAGGTATCGTAGAATTCCAGGACCACGTAGGAAGTGACGTCGCCCTGGCGCTCGTACTTGCGGCCGCTCTCGCTGTCCCGCCCGGTCTTGCAGCGCACGTAACCCAGCAAATCCCGCCTGGTCTCCTCAAAAGCGGAAATGTTAAACTTAACCCGCCGCAGGTCGGCCACCAGCACGTACTGGATGGCGTCCAGAATGGTGGATTTGCCGCTGCCGTTGTCCCCGGTGATCAGGGTGCTGCCCCGGATGCGTATGGTTTCGTTGGTAAAATAGTGCCAGTTGATCAACCTGATGCCGGTTAATTCTTTCAATTACACCAGCTCCTCAGCACCGGTTTCCTGTTAAATACTCAGTGAACCTGGCTGGATGCGGTGCTGTTACCGGCGCTTCGCAAGTCGTTCGCTCCGGACCGCGCCGCATCCTTCCTGCAACGGTTCTACTGCATATTTCCGTTTTCCTCTTCCCGCTCTTCCTCCGCCCCGGCCCGGCGGTAGGTATCCAGCTTCTCGTACACCTGCCGGATGTCCTCCACCCGCAGGGCGAAGAGAATGGTGGGAAACACCTCCAGGCGGCAGTCGGGATCGGTAACCTCCCCGTCCAGCACCCGCAGGATGTTGAAACGCTTGAGCAGGCCCATGGTTTCCCGCAGGGTCTTTTTGTCAATGGGCCGGTTGCGTATTCTCAGGGCCGCATACTTGTCCTGGATCTCCCGCACGGTAATCATTATGTTCTCCGTCACGTTAATTTGGCGGCGTTTTTCTTCGTAGCAGAGGCGCAGGATGAGGATGATAATGCTTTCTTCCAGTTTCAGGCGCAACCGGTTATAGGCGAAATCGCTGAAAACACGGTAGACCCCATAGGCCCGGTCTCCTTCCAGGCTCCAGCCTCCCAGCTTCAAATAGGCCCGCAGGAGGTCTTCGTGCCGTTCAATAAAGTAGTAATCCCGGCGGTTTTCTTCGTTCTTGCGGGTGATGAATGTGCAGGAGAGAAGCCTGTTCACCACCCGGGTAAATTCTTCCCGCTCCGCCGGAAGCAGGCGGTTCCACTGTTCCAGCAGTTCCATCCGGCTCGCCCTTCCTTATTTTCTTTCAAAACGCAAATCTCTAAATTCAAAGCGGCCGCCGGCACAGGACACCCGGGGCCTCCCTTCCCGGTGCACCCGGTAACCTACTAGGCGCGAACGCCCGTAAGCCGTAGCATAGATCAGTTTGATAAATTCCTCCACATCCTCGATGCCCAGCTCCCGGGCGCAAATCTCCTTTCGCCCGGCCAGCTTTTCCATCACCCAGGCGTTGATTTTCTCCCTGGTCATGCGCCTTTCCAGCTGCTGCCGGAAGGAGCGCAGCCGCTCTCTACGGCGCTCCGGGTCAATTTCCTCCAGTTCCTGCACTTCCCGGGGCTGGTGCTGCCTGGCCGCCTCCCTCCCGGTATAAAGGGACTCCCGGTCCAGAAATCCCTGGGTGAAGAGGCTGAACAGGTGACCCAGCTCTTCCGGAAGGAGGTCGTCCGGGCGCATGCCCTCCTGCGCGCGCAGCCCGGCCAGGAACTTTAAAATTTCCATCAGCTGGCCTTCCACGTCTTTACTGCTGTTGAGGATGTACTTCAACTGCTGGAAGGAAGCGTTGGCATAGCGGGCATTGCGCCGGTCGATTTCATCCAGCAGGTCGTCCAGGCCGATGTAGGCCTGGCGGATGTAGTCAATACGGCGGTAAATCTCCTGCCGCGCCGTGGGCAGATCCGGAAAACGCTCCCGCTGCACTTCCAGACCGGCCGTCCGGTCCACCCAGGCCGCATCGTTGTACCACTGGTTCAAACGGGCAATAATCTTGGGACGGTAGCGGGAAACGTTGTCCGAAGTTTTCAGGCGGTGGTAGCTGCGGTCGATAATTTCCTCCATGTAGTCTTTAAAATGAATCTTTAAAATCTCCCGGGGCTCCTTTTCCGCCAGGACCCGCTCAATGTAACGCTTAATGTTGTGATTTAAGGACTTCAAACCGTTGATCAGCTGCTCGGTCTGCTCATAGGCCTTTTCCAGGGCCAGGTTGCCCTGGCGGTCGGCCTCCTCGGAATGGAGCAAAGTGTAGGTGGCATAAACATATCCCTGGTATTCCACCTGCCGGTGGCGGCGGATCTTGTCCAGCACATCCAGAATTTTTATGGCATAATCGGGCAGGCTGATGTACTGCACGTAATTGCTGTACACCTCGCTGACCACCCAGCCTGTAGCCTCCAGCTTGCGCAGGATAAAGGCGGCCCTTTCCCGGGGCCCGGCCGGCGTATCCAGGGATTCCTCCCAGATTTCATCGGCCAGGGCCTGTTCAAAAAAGCCGTCCTTTTGCTCTATATAGTCAACAATCAGGTCGATGACCACATCCCGTTCCATCCCGAAGGTGGTCAGCTGGTACTGGTCGTAAATGCGGAACAGGATGGCCGCGTAGTCCTGCTTTAAGGGGCTGGCCAGGACCGAAAAAAACCGCTCCGGGATGACGGCAAAAAGGTTCACTCTAAACCCCTCCCGGGGAAATTTTTTAACTGGAGGTGGTTCGGCATCGCCAGCAAATTTCCTCTTAATTGTACTAATTTTTCAGGGGGAAATACAACCATATCCATCAATTTTCCCCATGAACCGTTGTGGCCCTTAGCGGTGGACAACCTTTCCGGACATTAGCAGAAAGGAAACCGGGTCCATCCGCAGAAACAACATATATGGTAAATGTTCAGTGATCCCGCTATGGTGCCGGTGGTAGCGGTTTTACTGAACAATTTCACATAATGTATACAAGAAATCGGAGAACATAGTTTCCATGCTTTGCAGTATATTCTTACCTCCACAACTGGAAGAAGCCACCTTCATCCGCCGCTTGAACCGCTTTGTAGCCGAAGTGCTGGTGAGGGGGAATCAAGAGCTGGCCCACGTGCCCAGTTCCGGTCGCATGGCGGAATTGCTCGTGGCAGGCCGCAGGGTATGGGTCAAGCGCCATCCAAAGGACGGCCATAAAACCACCTGCCGCCTGCTGCTGGTGGAGTACGAGGGCATACTGGTATCGGTGGACGCCACCCTGCCCAACCGGCTGGTGGGCCGGGCACTCCAGGCACGGATGCTGGATACCTTTACTGCCTATGAAACCATACGGGCAGAATATGCCCGGGGCCACAGCCGTTTCGATTTTTATTTGAGCGGCCCGCCGGGCGGGTGCTTGCTGGAAGTGAAATCCGTCACCCTGGTGGAAAAGGGAGTGGCCCTTTTTCCCGATGCCCCATCAACAAGAGGAACAAAGCACCTGGAGGAGCTGGCGGCCGCCCGCAGGGAGGGAGTGCAGGGAGCGGTTCTCTTTGTGGCCCAGCGGGAAGACGCCCGCTGCTTTTCCCCCCACCACGGGCAGGACCCGGCTTTTGCCGGGACACTGCAGCGGGCCGCGGCAAGCGGGGTGCGGGTGCTGGCCTACCGCTGCCGGGTAAGCCGGGAAGCGGTTACCCTGGAAAAGGAGATTCCCGTTTTGTTGTAAATGGAAAGGTATCTTGCGGCGTTTAACAAAAAGTTAATTTGTAGTAGATTTATGAGTAATTTATAATATAAATAAAATGTTACAAAATAGGGGGAATAAACTTTTGTTGAAGAAGAAGAAAAAAGTGCTCTTCCTCTGCACCGGCAACTCCTGCCGCAGCCAGATGGCCGAAGGGTTTGCCCGGACCATGGCCGGGGACAAATGGGATGTTTACAGCGCCGGAACGGCTCCCGCCGGGGTAAACCCCCGGGCCGTTCAAGTCATGGCCGAAGCCGGTGTTGACATTTCCGGCCAGAAATCCAAAGCCATCGACCCGGAAATCCTTAATTCCGCCGATGTTGTGGTTACCCTGTGCGGCGACGCCAACGAAAGCTGCCCCCTCACCCCGCCCGCAGTTAAGCGCATCCACTGGCCCCTGGAGGACCCGGCCCGGGCCACGGGCACGGAAGAGGAAATCATGGCCAAATTCCGGGCCGTCCGGGATGAAATAAAAAAACGGGTGGCCGAACTGCTCGCCACCTTAGAGGACTGAACGAAAGCCACCCACCATACGTTGACCCGGTAAAAATTGTTCTGGAGGGGAGAGGTCGGAATCGAACCGGACTCCCGCCTGGGTTGCAGGCAGGCCGACGGGTTTGCAGCCCGCGGGAGGCACCAGCCCCGCTCTCCCCGTTTTTTATTTTTCTCCACAGGCCCATAAAATCCTTCTATATGTGTCATTTAATTATTCTATAGCCCGGCGAGTTTTAATAAGAATGAAAAATAACGAGGTCATGCCCGTGACCTGCACCGGCAAACCGGCCATCAGGAAAGAGCTTCCCTTGCAAACGAACCACCGCCCATGTCACGGCACCCCCAGGGCGCAGGGGCCGGTGGCGCATTTGCCGCAAACGTCGCAAAGGCCGAGGCCGGTGTAGTAAGCGTCCACCTCCAGAAGGCGCCGGTAACATTTCTTTTTGTCCAGTCCCTCCACACTCAACGCCCCGGTGGGGCAGAGCTTTACACAGGCCGTACAGGATCCTTCCCGCCGGTACAGGCAGTTCTCCCCGGCAACCGGCGGGTTCGGGGAGAGGTCCACGTCCACAACCAGGCTCCCCAGGCGGCCGGCACACCCGGACGGGGTGATGAGCATGTGGTGCAGCCCGAAGGTACCCAGCCCGCAAAGGCAGGCTACATGTTTGTGGGACCAGAAAGACACCAGGGCCACCGGGTCAAAATTATGGGTGGGCTCACACCAGGCGGCCTTTACCCCGCGGTCTTCCAGTTCCCGGGCCAGCACACGGCATGTTTCGCCGATCAACTGGTTTGTTTCAATGTAGGCCTCCGCCCACTGGCGGCTCACGTAAGGATCCTGGCGGTGGATTTTCACCAGTTCCGGAGTAAAGGGCAGGAAAAAGGCCACCACGGAGCGGGCACCCGGCAGCAAGTCCTGCGGCAGCAAATGGCCGGGACCGACCACTTCCTTTAATTTAGCAAACCCGGGATCACCGGCCCGGGCAAAACCCACCAGGGGAGCACGGTAGCCGGTTTTGCCCCGGTGGTTATTTACCACCCGGGCAATAATTTCTTCGATCAGCTTTTCCATACTTATCCTCCCCAGCATTATTACCAGCTTTTTTTAACTCTTTGCCACCGGCTTCCTTCTGGAATCAAGAGCAGATTTCCCCGCCGGACGGGATCAACCGGCACACCGGTCACTATCGCCGGGCCATTCTTCCTGCGCCCGGCGGCTTATGAGCCGGTAGATGGCGGCCAGGGCCCACCTCCGGCGGCTCCCTCCCCTTCCAGAATGGAAGCGGTCCAAGGGTTTTCAACAGCCCGGCCTCCACTTCCGGCAGCACCGGCAAAAAGCGCAGGCCGGCCAGCTCTTCACCCTCCCTCATCCCAGAAGCGGTCCAGTCGCCCTTCCAGAGACCGGAGAGGATTACTAAAAGCACATCTTTGCTGTGAGCCAAATCACTGCCCCGCTTCTCTGCCAGGCCTATAATGTAAGCAAATGGTTAAACAAAAAATTCTCAAGGGGGCTGAATAGCACATGTTTTGTTACCAGTGTGAACAGACGGCCAACGGCACCGGTTGTACTAAAGCAGGTGTATGCGGCAAAAACGCGGACATCGCCAGTTTACAGGATACCATAATCATCGCTTTGAAAGGGATTGCCGCCTACGCCTACCACGCCCGGGAACTGGGTGCCAGGGATGAACAGGTGGACGCCTTCATGCATGAAGCGCTGTTTACCACCCTGACCAACGTGGACTTCGACTTAAACCGGCACATTGAACTGGTACTCAAGTGCGGCGAAATGAACCTGCGGGTGATGGAACTTTTGGATAAGGCCCACGTGGAGCGCTTCGGTTCCCCTGAGCCAACCAGAGTCTCCACGGGCACCAAGGCCGGCCCGGCCATCCTGATCACCGGACACGACCTTTTAGACCTGTACGAATTGCTGAAACAAACGGAAGGCACCGGGATCAACGTTTACACCCACGGGGAAATGCTCCCGGCCCACGCTTACCCGGAGCTGAAAAAATTCCCCCACCTGGCCGGTCACTACGGCAGTGCCTGGCAGAACCAGAAAACTGAATTCGACCAGTTTCCCGGCGCCATTCTGGGCACCACCAACTGCGTGCTCATTCCCAAGGAATCCTACAAAGACCGCATGTTTACCTGCGGCATAGCCGGACTGCCGGATGTAACCCATATTAAAAACCGGGACTTCACGCCGGTTATCGAAAAAGCCAAATCGCTGCCACCCCTGCCGGAAAAAGAGGGCGGGACACTGCTGACGGGCTTCCACCACAACGCCGTTTTAGCCCTGGCCGGTAAAATCATCGACGCCGTCAAGGCCGGCAAGATCCGCCACTTCTTCCTGGTGGGCGGCTGCGACGGGGTGAAGAAATCCCGGAACTACTACACCGAATTCGTACAGAAAGTGCCCGGGGACTGCGTGGTGCTGACCCTGGGTTGCGGCAAGTTCAAGTTCAACTACCTGGATCTGGGCGAAATTGAAGGAATCCCGCGGTTGATCGATATGGGTCAGTGCAACAACGCCTACTCGGCCATCCAGGTGGCCGCAGCTCTGGCCAGGGCCTTTAACTGCAGCGTGAACGACCTGCCCCTGAGCCTGGTGCTGTCCTGGTTCGAACAAAAAGCCGTGGCCATCCTGCTCACCCTGTTCCACCTGGGGATCAAGAACATCCGCATCGGCCCGTCCGCACCGGCATTCATCACACCCAACGTGCTCAAGGTGCTGCAGGACAACTACAACCTGAAGCTGATCACCACTCCCGATCAGGATTTGAAGGAAATCCTGGGTTAAATTTGCCGCACTATCCAGCACAAGGAATGGCTGCAGGTAAAGGCCATTAAAACGCCCCGGCCGGCTGTCATACGCCCGCCGGGGCCTTTATATCTTAATAATAGAGTAACCTGCAGACAAACACAGGCTATCAAGTCCCGTACGTGTCCACAAAACCCTAAACCCGAACCAATACTGGATTTTCCTCTTCCGGCCGCCCACCAGCACCACCGGACTCAAGTTTTCAGAAAACTTCCCCCACAAAGTCCTGCAGTGCTTCGCCTCTTCGCTGTGCTTTCCTTTTGCGGGCAGGGGCAAACCTTCCCGGGCCAAAGCCGCAATGTGGCCCGCTATAGCCTCCTTCGCCCTTTCCAGGGCTTCTTCAACGGTGTCTCCCTGGGTGAAGCATCCAGGTAAAGCAGGGACGGAAACGACGTACCCCTGCCCTTCTTCGTCCCACTCGAGGATAACTTTGTACCTGCAAAGCATTTCGAAAACCTCCCCGGCAACATTACAGCCCGTACATAGTATGTGTCAGCAAAGCAATATTTCACTCTTTCCGGGCAAAATCCCTGCACAAGGGGGGAGTTTTTAAACGTCCCGGTACCGGGCTGGCGGAAATAGGCGGCGGCTACCTGGTCTGGCTCTGGCTGCGGGAAGGCAAGGGGGCAGTTTTTAGGGGCGGCTTCAATAAATGCGATCCTTCTTCAGCTTTGCCCAAACTCCTCCCGGTACCTGGCCAGAAAATATTCCAGCCGCCTTTTGTTGTGTGTTATTGCTTCCGCCCAGGCATGGAGCAGTTCCTCCCCTTCCGGAGTTAAACGATACAGGCGCCTGGCCGGGCCGCCACCGCTGGTATCCCATTGGGAAGAAACCAGGCCCTCCTCTTCCAGGCGGCGCAGGTTACGGTAAACCGTACCCGGGTCGGCCTCACTATCATGGAAGCCAAACTCCCTCAAGCTTTGTATCAACTCGTAGCCGTGGGTTGAACGGCGGTGAAGCAAAAGCAAAAGGCACGGCTGCATAAACCGCTCCATAGGAGCCCCGGCACACCGGCAGTCGCCGTGCCGGTGGCCGGGACCGTGATTTCTGCACATCAGGCATCCCTCGCTTACCAGATGAAACCTATGTGGGACAACCCCCGCCCCGGGTCTGAGTTATCCCTACCTTCCAGCTCTGCTCTGGCTCCCGTTCGCTCCCGTGACCCAGCACTCACCCAGCACTCACCGGATCCAGGTACCTGCGCAGGGACTAAAGCCACATATGGTTAGCAGTTACTATAAGAGAACCCGGTTGCTGTGAGTGCTGGGTACCTGCGTAGAGATTGAAACTGCACATAGGTAGCAATAATCCTACCAAAGAACTCTGGTTACAGTGAGTGCTGAGCGGGCCAAACCAGTGCCCGGCTCAAATCGCCCGCTACCGGGCCAAAACAGGGCTTAAAAAACTGGGGATACTTCAAACTCCGGGCGGTGATGCGACAATATCTCCAGGTCGCCAAACGTCTTATTAATAGTTTTTTTCGCCGGCACCCTGCGCAAACCTTCCCGTTTCCCCCACCTTTAATATCATCTCCATGAGGTACCCCGTAGCAATTATGGCCGGCAGGGTTAAAGCCAGGCGCAAAAGGGCAAAGGGCAACCCGACAAACTTGACTTCCATCATCAACATGGGAATTTTAATGGTCGCCCAGGTGCCCAGGAAAATTACCGCATTGGCCAGACGACAGCCCTTTCTGAGCAGCGCGCCGGCCACCGGAAAACCGGCATAAAGGGGACCGGCCGCCGCAGTGGCCACCAGAATGGAGATAATCACACCGCGCACACCGGAGTCCGGTCCTACGTTCTTCTCCACAATCTGACGGGGAACCCATACGTCCAGCAGGCCTACCAGGACGAAAACCGGCGGTATGAACAAAAGCATTTCCACCAGATAATCCAGGGCACTTCTAATTGCTTGCTCTCCCCTGGCCGGATGCTGCAAGTAAAGAAGCAGATCGGCAACCACCACCAAAGCAAACAGGGCATATCTCCTGAGCCGGGCTTTCACTGCAAAATCACCCCCATCACGCCCCCAATCACCAGGGCCAGCACAAACCCGATGGCATTGCGCCAGAAAGTGAATTTCTTACCGAAAAAGTTAACTTCCATGGGGGCCGTGATAATCCCCACCATCAACAGCGTCGTAATAAAACAGGCCACCGCCATCACGCTGGCCCCGGATTGCAAAAGGGAAGCCGCCAGGGGAAAGGCGATAAAGGCGGGCATCAGGGTAACGGCGCCGGCCAGGGAAATGAGGAGAATGCCCGCAGGACTGTTATTGCCAAAGAGCCCCGCAATAACCTCCCGGGGCACCAGCGCCAGCATAAGGCCAATCAGCCCGATGATCCCCAGCATGCTGGGGATCAGGTTGCGAAAGGAGTTCCAGGCGATGGCCAGGGCCTTTTTTGTCTTCTGCCGGTCCCGCCGGAAAGAAATACATAAAGCTGCTGCCGCAAAAACAAAGAGGGTGACGTTGAATAACACAGAACCACTCCCATGCACCCATGCCATCTGGCCTTGATCAAGCGGGCAAAGTGTCCGCTATCAATATGTAGTACTGAAGGGGCACCAGGCCCCTTCTTCAAATAATCTTCTAACCTTTCAGCCCTTTAATCCTTTCCTCGACTGTCTTAATTTCTTCCTGCAGGTCCTTGAGATAGGCCTCCAACTGCGCCAGCTCCTCCTGCCTGGTCAGGACGCGCCGGTGAAAGCCGCTCCCGTGGCAGCAGCAACCCCTGCCGTGGCCGGAACCAGAGCCGTGTTGATGGCCATGAGCATGCATCCTGCCACCATGACCGGCACCGCAACACATATGAATCACCCCCTTATATGCATAATGCCTCTATAGAAATAATACCACCACCGGTGCGTTTTGTAAACACCTTTTCAAAATTTCTTAGCCATTACCTTATAACATTAAAAAGCCCCGTTTCCATAAAACAGGAAGCGGAGCTTAAACAATCCTTGAAATTACCACTGAATTACCTTTTTGTTAATACCAGTAATATATCTTCACCCTGTTCCTGGACCTCAACCTGCCAGCCCCTGCTTTCAGCCAGCCGGGAGACATTTTCCCTGGCCGCAGCACTGCTGACCAGCACCTTTACGGTACCGCTCCCGAGAGCATCCAGAGCCTGTTTGGTCAATAAAACCGGCTCGGGACATAACAACCCCCTGGCGTCAACTTCCCTTACCAATGCTCACACCTCGCTTTACTGCCGCCGGACGGTTTACATAACCTATAATAAACACCGCTATCAACCCCAGAACAACGGCTATCTGGCCGCCTGCCGGCACTCCGGCGGGACTGCCGGCAAGGCCGAAGTTATGCGAAACTGCAGCTCCAAATATGATCCCCATTATGGTCAAGGCGCTGTCTGTATTTCCTTCAGCGGCGGCAACCAGCTGGCGCAGCGGGCACCCGCCCAGAAGCACCGCCGCCCAGCCGGCGAGGGCCATCCCCAGAAAGTTCCACAGCCCGTCGGAATGAGCCACCGGCTGCCCCGCAAATCCAATCTTAAAGGCCCCCACCGCCAGGTTTCCCACCAGGGCGACCACAAATATGGCCACAAAGCCGTACAACAGGTGGGCATCCCGGAACATAATAAAGTCCCTGATTCCGCCGACCATGCACAGCCGGGAACGCTGGGCCAGCACGCCGATCACCAGGCCCGCTCCCAGGGCGGCCCATACGGGAGCATGCATGGAACCGGGGCCCTTCTCACTGAAAAATATAAAGGATGGATGTGCAAGCAACAAAATGAGGAGCAATACCACAAGTCCCGTAAACAAATAGCCGTTACCCTTTTGCTGGGGAACAGCCCGCCCCAGACTGAAACCGGACTTGAGAAACTGGACCCCGACGGCCACCCCTGCGGCCAGACCCAGCAGCCCCACCCCGGCGTTGAGGTCACCGCCGGCCAGCCGCAGGACAGCACGCACCGGACAGCCCAAAAAAACCAGCATGCCGATCATGGCCAGAAAACCCAGCACAAAGCGGGTAAAAGAACTGGAACCGCCAACGGGCCGGAACTCCTTTGTTGCCTGGGATGCAAGGAAGGCCCCCAGCACCAGGCCAATAATTTCAGGTCTTATGTACTGTACCGGGGCAGCCCGGTGTAAACCCAATCCACCGGTGATGTCGCGCAGGAAACAGGCCACACAGTAGCCCATGTTGGCCGGGTTGCCCATGGCCACCAGCACCACCGCCAGCAGCCCCAGGGTGCCACCGGCCGCAACAACCAGCACCCTTTTGCCGTTCAAACATTACCACCTCCCGAAAATATTACATTCTTTTATTTTCGATTGCCTCAAAAATATCCTTTATCATACTTATTTAATTTTTAAATGCATAAATTTTATGTAAAAAATTTTGTTTATACTTGTGCTAATATGGCACCCCCATTGTTTTATCCACACTCCATGGGGAATGGGGCATAAACAAAAAACGCCCGGTCCATGATTTGACCGGGGCGCCCCGGGGTGATCCCCTTCTTGATTACCGTGGTGGCTAACTTTCTGATTGACACAACCAGGGGGGCTTTTCAAAATAAGAAAGAGCTTCCTACCCCCAGATGGCCCCGTAAATCATCCCAGCGAGGGTAGACAAAATAACCACCAGGCCAATGAAAACGGCGGCCTTTTTGGTTCCCATTATCTGCCTGATCACAATCATGTTCGGCAGACTTAAGGCCGGCCCGGCCAGAAGCAGTGCCAGTGCCGGGCCCTTGCCCATCCCGCTGCCGATCAGCCCCTGCAGGATGGGAACTTCCGTCAAAGTGGCAAAGTACATGAGGGCCCCTACTATAGAGGCAAGGAAGTTGGCGCCGGGGGAGTTCCCCCCCACCAGTGCCGAAATGTATTTGGCCGGGATGATCCCCGTATCGGCCCCGGGTCTTCCCATGAGAAAACCGGCCACCAGCACGCCGCCCAGCAGGAGCGGGAAGATCTGCCTGGCAAACCCCCAGGTGGACTCCACCCAGCCAGCCAGCTCATCTCCGGTAAACCAGAGCTTCAATATTACCGCCAGCACGACCAGGAAGAAAGCGGTGAGGTACCAGTGCACCTGGTACACTGCGCTGAAGAAACCCACCGGCTGGGCCGGCTTACCCCAGGCCGCAAAGATCAGGATCAACACCATGGTCAGGAAGTAAACGCCGTACTGCCACAGGGACCTCCTGTCTTCCGGAGGAGGCGGCAAAGTAAGGGCGGCCTCTTCCCTGGCCGTTTCCTCTTTGATAAAGATCAGGTGCATGAGCAGGCCGATGATAATGGAAAAGACAACCGCACCCACCGCCCGGGCCACTCCCAGATCGAAGCCCAGCACACGGGCAGTAAGAATAATAGCCAGAACATTGATGGCCGGGCCGGAATAGAGAAATGCCGTAGCCGGGCCGATGCCGGCACCGCGGGTGTAGATCCCCGCAAAAAGCGGCAGCACCGTGCAGGAACATACCGCCAGTACGGTACCCGACACCGAGGCAACGCCGTAGGATAAAATTTTATTTGCCCCTGCCCCGAAGTATTTTAAGACCGAAGCCTGGGAAACAAACACCGCAATGGCCCCGGCGATAAAAAAGGCCGGCACCAGGCAGGTCAAAACGTGCTTCCGGGCGTAATCCTGGAGCATGAAAAATGCCTCCAGGATGGCCGACTGCACCCGCGGGTTGTGCAGCGGAATGAAAAACGCCGCCAGGAAAATAGCAACCATTAAAAGGAATTTATCGCGTTCTTTCATTGCCGGCACCCCTTTCACCATTTAATTTACACGCTTTTTAAACCCCGGATTTCTCAATGTAATTCCACCTCCCGTAACCATTGCTTAATTCAAGTATATTAGTATATTGTAATATTGTCAATGAGTTATTGATAAAAACAGAAAAAGCGGGGAGTGTTTCTCCCGCGCATTTTCGTGCCCGCAGGTATTCGGGCAAAGTGAGGAGATTATTACACAGGCAGCATCTCAGGCTTATCGTGCGCACCACCCTCACCAATTATTTACAGATCACACTGCAGGCGTCTCTTCACTTCCGCACAACTTTCTCGATGTCATTTCTTTCGAGGTCGAAATTATGATTCTTTTTGTTATTGTTTCTCTTCCTCGATGTAACGCTTGATGTCTTCTTTTCCAGGCACCCTGCCGAACACCTTGAGCTTGCCGTTGACCATCAGGCCCGGAGTTAGCATGACCCCTGCCTGCACGATCTCATCCAACTTTTCCACCTTCTTAACGTCGGCGCTCAAGCCCATCTCATTAAGCGTCTCAACCACTGCCTGGTGCAAAGCCTTGCATTTTGGACAACCGGTGCCGAAAATCTTGATCTCCATAATTTTCACCTCCATGATTTATTGGCATATTACCGGCATTAATTATGCCAGAATATTCCTGTATTCGGCGGAACAAAACTTCCTTAAAAGCAGGTGACATTTGAAATAACGGGGGTTACCCCAGCCCAGCGCAATTCGTGCGCGAAATATTTACGCCTGAAGGCAAGGGCCACGTTGACCAGGCCGATCAGCACGGGCACCTCCACCAGGGGGCCGATAACGGTAGCGAAGGCCTGCCCGGAGTTGATCCCAAAGACCGCGACGGCCACGGCGATGGCCAGTTCGAAGTCGTTGCTGGCGGCAGTAAAAGCAAGGGTGGTTGTAGTTGCATAATCCGCTCCGATTAACTTGCCCAGGTAAAATGTTACCAGCCACATGAATACAAAATATATGGTCAGGGGGATAACAACCCGGATTACATCAACGGGCAAGGTTACTATCAATTCACCCTTTAATATCTTTTTATTGCTAAAGACAGCGGGAAGCTCTTCGTAGCGTACTTTAGCCAGGGGTGGATACATCATCGCCGGATGAGGCCGATGGCAATGGGTATGTTGGTTGTACCGACCTGAAACTTGCCCCAAAAACTGGCAATTTGCGGGTATATGTAGCCCGCCAGCACACCCACGGCCATGGCCAGGAAAATCCAGAGGGTTAAATAGCGGTCAAAGAATGAAAGTCTGCATGTCACCGACTCTGCCATATCGTAATCCTTCTGTTTTTTTATTCTGTTTTTCCTGGCTTTTCATAATACCCTTTTTTGTACGGAACCGGAGCAGCTTTTCGCGGCACCTTTCTTAAACGTCCGGCTGGCAGGCCGGTACTGCATAAATAGTCAACCACCTCCTTCACGCCCGTACCTCCGGGTTCCCTTAATATTCGTTTATTATTATATTATGCTTTATTGAAAAAGACAAGGCATTTTACCCGGTCAAAGTATTTCTCGATGTCCAGGTCCACGGCCCATTCGTATCCTTCTTCCACGTATGGACACAGTCCCGAATGCCTTTGATGGGTAATCCCTATTGCCTTTCCAGCCGCATGACACTATTATATTGAATCAAAAGCTCTTTTCCTTATAGTTTACTACTGGAGTTCGACCAGTTCGTAGAAGGGTGAGAGATACAAATGGAGTTTAATTTTCACCGGGAAAGATGGAGCCCTTACTTAATGGATGTTTTTAACCGCCTGCACAACATGCCCGAGCCTGGCTGGCAGGAAGTAAAGACCACCAGTTTTTTGAAAGATAATTTGGAAAGACTGGGTTACGAAACAATTACTTACCACGATTGCACCGGCGTGCTCGGCGTATGGGGAAAGGGATCTTTTACCGTAGCCTTGCGGGCGGATATGGATGCACTCTGCCACCAGACAGACACGGGGCAGCGCATGATCCACTCCTGCGGCCACGACGCCCACATGGCCATGGTGCTCACTGCCGCTGCAGCCCTGATGGAACTGCCGTTACCTGCCGGGACCCGGGTGAAAATAATTTTCCAGCCGGCTGAAGAAAAGGGCGAAGGTGCCCTGCGCCTGGTAGAGAAAGGGGCCGTAGATGATGTGTCCTTTCTATTCGGAGTGCATCTCAGGCCGGGACAGGAATTACCGGGTGGACAGGCTTCACCGGCTATCCTGAATGGAGCGGCCTATCTTATTAACGGTGAGATTCAAGGGGTAAGTGCACATGGTGCCCGCCCCCACCTGGGAGTTAACGTAATCGAAGTGGCCGCGGCGCTGGTACAAATGCTGCACGCCCTGCGCTGGGATCCGCTGCAGCCGGCCTCGATAAAAATGACCCGTATCAACGCAGGTACGGAAGCCGGAAACATCATCCCCGATCGGGCTGTATTTACCCTGGATATACGGGCACAGACCAACCAGCAGCTGAAAGAGCTGGTGCAAAAAGTGGAAAGCGTGGCTTCTAATGTGGCTGCAGCCTATGGTGCGGTAATTACGCTTACCCGGGGAATAGACATGCCGGCCGCAGAAGTGAGCAAAGAAGCCCGGGACATCATGGCCAGGGCCATTACCGACACCGTCGGCCCGGAAAATCTGGCCCCGCCCATCCTTACGCCGGGGGCCGAAGACTTTCACTTTTATACCCGCTTACGCCCGCATATTAAGGCCACCATGCTCGGGCTGGGATGTGACCTTTATCCCGGGCTGCATCACCCCGGGATGCAGTTCGAACGGGCTTACCTGCTGGACGGCGCGGAAATCCTCACCCGGGCAGTCTGGTACGCCTGCACTGAAACCTGATGGTTTATGCGATATGACTTAAGGACGTAAAAGGAGGAACCTCTATGCAGGAAGAGATCGTGCTCCGGCATTTAAAAACCTTACCGGAAATGCGAAGTATGCAGGAAGTAGAACAATCGGTCTGGAATATGGAATCACCCGTTCCCATCCATCAAACACTGACGGTAGCCAAAAACGGCGGCATCTTGATCGGGGCCTTTCATGGAGAGCAAATGGTGGGTATGCTTTACAGCTTCCCCGGCTTTTTAAATGGTCAGGTTTACCTTTGCTCTCACATGATGGGCATTAAAAGCGGCTGGCGTCACCGGGGCATAGGTGAACGGTTGAAGAGGGCGCAGGCAGAAGCGGCCCTGGCCCACGGTTACCGGCTGATAACCTGGACTTACGATCCACTGGAAACGGCTAACGGTTATCTTAACGTGGGCAAGCTGGGAGTAATATGCTCCACTTATATCGAAGACTGTTATGGAGATATGTCTGACCAATTGAATCAGGGGTTGCCGTCCGACCGCTTTCAGGTGGAATGGTGGATAGATCGGAACAGGCCGCCTTTACCACAAGGAGATGAACAAGACCTCCTTCGCTGGCAGCCAACCGCCGGCGGGCTGCCCCAACCTGTACAGGTGGTTGATAACATTCCGGATGCGCAGATCCTGAGCGTGGCCGTACCGGCCTACTTCCAGGACATTAAACCAAAAGACATGGAACTGGCTAAAACATGGCGGCAAGCCACCCGGCAGGTGTTTACCCGCAGTTTTGCCGCTGGCTGGGCAGTAGCCGGTTTCCGCTGTCACCGGGGAGAACCGGTGCACGAATACCTGCTTGTGCAGCGCCGCCTTTTATCATTACCCCAGGCACCCTGGCAGAAAGGAGAATAGTCTTTGCAGCTACATTCCATCACCTTACGAGCCATGTCCATGCGCATGAAATCACCCTTCACTACAAGTTTCGGTACCCAATGGGACAAGCACTTCATCCTGGTCGAAGTGCGGGATAAGGATGGCCGCAGCGGTTGGGGCGAATCTGTGGCCATGAAAGAACCTTTCTACAATGAAGAAACTGTGGGCACCAACTGGTTAATCATGAAAGAATTCCTTATCCCCCTTCTGTGGCAGAAACCTGTCAGTCATCCACAGGAAGTGTCATCTATTTTCAGCCACATCCGCCGCAATAATATGGCTAAATCGGCACTGGAAGGTGCATTATGGGATCTTTACGCCAAGCAGCAGAACCTCCCCCTGTACCGGGTTTTAGGTGGAGAACGCACGGAAATACAAGTGGGCATTAGTATTGGTATTCAGGATTCTATATCTAAATTGTTATCGCTCATTGAGAGGTACGTAACTGAAGGATACCGGCGGATCAAGATTAAAATCAAGCCGGGCTGGGACCTGGATGTAGTTGCCGCCGTGCGTAACCGCTTCCCGGATATCTGCCTGATGGTCGACGCCAACTCTGCCTATACCCTTGATGACATCGACCATCTGGCCGAACTGGATCAGTTCAACCTGATGATGATTGAGCAGCCCCTGGCCCACGACGACATTGTCGACCACGCTGCTTTGCAGAAAAAACTGCGCACACCTGTCTGCCTGGATGAAAGCATCCATTCCCTGGAAGATGCCCGCAAGGCTGTGGCATTGGGCAGCTGCCGCATCATTAACATTAAAATCGGGCGGGTGGGCGGCCTGGCCGAAGCCCGCAAAATACATGATTTCTGCCTGCAGAAGGGTCTACCCGTTTGGTGTGGCGGCATGCTTGAATCCGGCATCGGCCGTGCCCATAACGTAGCCATTACGACCCTGCCCGGATTCACCCTGCCGGGAGATACAGCCGCTTCCAGCCGCTACTGGGAGAAGGATTTGATAGAACCGGAGGTTACTGTAGAAAACGGCCTGATCCGGGTACCGGAGCGACCGGGCCTGGGTTATGAGCCGGTGCGGGAACGTATTGATGAATTCACTCTCTACAGCGAGACTTTTCGCCCTTAAAGTATTATAAAAATGCAAGAGGAGGCACTCTAATGAAAAAAGCGCTGTCTATAGCCGGAGCATATATAGGTATTGTAGTGGGAGCAGGCTTTGTCTCGGGTCAGGAGATCTTACAATTTTTTACCTGGTTTGGCTGGTGGGGAATTCTGGGCGGTTTAATTGCCACCTTTCTTTTCTGCTTTTACGGTGTACAACTGCTGGAACTGGGGCAGGAGATGCAGGCCACTTCTCACAAGGAGAGCATTTACCGTATTTGCGGCCCGTGGGTAGGTGCAGTGGTTGACTGGGCGGTTACCTTCTTTCTCTTTGGAGTGGCTGCAGTCATGCTGGCTGGAGCAGGGGCATTATTTAACCAGCAATTCGGCCTGCCCACTATTTACGGCAGCCTGGGAATGTTGGCCATTGTTTTGCTCACCCTGCTTTTGCGTATAGAGCGTATTATCGCGGCCATCAGCCTGGTTACTCCTTTTCTAATGCTGGCAATAATCATTATCACCGTCTATTCCCTGACCGGCGAAAGTATGAACCTGCATACAGTGGGTCAGTACGCCAAACCAGCCAATGCTGCCGCACCGAACTGGATTATCGGGGCCATCCTCTATGTCTCGTATAACCTGGCTGCGACGGCACCAGTGCTGATTACCATAGGCGGTGCCATGAAGGATCACCGGCTGAACCGCACTGGCGGCATCCTGGGGGGACTGGGCCTGGGGGCACTCATTCTCCTGATCGGGTTGTCCATGATGACCATCCTCAACCGGGTGGAAGGAATTCCCATGCCCACCGTCTTCCTGGCCAACAAAATTGCGCCCTGGCTAGCCGCAGCCATGTCGGTGATTATACTGGGCATGATTTACAACACTGCCGTTGGCATGCTGTACGCTTTTGCCGCCCGTCTCGTACAACCGGGAACACCGGCGTTTTTTCCGGTAGTGCTGGCCAGCGGTATACTGGCTCTGGTTTCCAGTTTCTTTGGTTTTACCAAACTGGTTGGTACGGTCTACCCCGCCATGGGTTACCTTGGTTTTCTCATGATGGGCGCCATTTTACTTAGCTGGCTGCGGAGCCGCACCAGGCCAAAACCGGATACAGTGTCAGGTAAAGAAACCCCCTGACCACGGTTCAATAATGACAACAATTTCCTTTTGACTCGCATTTGACAATCCAACCCTATATGCTTCAAAAGCAGACCCTTCCAGTTCGGTACGAAGAAGATAAGTCTTTTCCCGGCAGGTTGTCTTTATCGCGTGCAGTTTTGCGGGATCACTGAGCCTGTCCGGAGGCCCAGGGCTACCAGGGTTTAGCGGGTTCACTGAGCCTGTCCGGACGGTGTTTTTTTCAATGCCTTGCACTCATCTTCACAAAGAGCACCATACAAGTCCCCGGAAATGGCTTCCTGTCTCCCCGGCCCTGGTGACCCCCCCGCCCCGCCCATGCCCGGGCGCAGCAGCAAAAAGCCAGCCCGAAACCCGGCTGGCTATGGTTACACTTTTCACGGGCAGGCTTCATGTTATTAACTGTTAAAAAACCGCTTCACCGCATACCCCGCTTCCATCACCGCGTTGATCAGTTCATCCTGTAGAGTTTCATCGGGATCAAATATCACCACCGCGGTGCCGGCTGTACCGTCCACGCAAACCCAGCTGACACCGCTGATGTTTTCCAGTACTCTTTTCACTTCCATTTTATCATCCTCAGAACGGATTCCCTCGATGCGCAGGATCAAATTTTCACTGCCCATCACCACTGTCCCCCTTTAAGGATAAAGCCGGAGTGTATTTTCAAGCGGGTCTATCCATTCTGAGCTCATGTTAACATGACGGCTTCTATTTTTCAATGAAAAATGGGCGACATTTTCTAAATGAAATACTGCAGTATGTAACTCACCGCCAGGAAGGTGACCAGAGAACCCAGGATTCCCCGGATCAACCGGTCGGGCAGGTATTTTTGGAGGTAAGCCCCAAAATAGGTGCCCAGAAAGCCGCCCACGCCAAAGAGCGCCCCCAGAAGCCAGTCGGGTGACACGCCGGCCTGTGCTCCAACTGTGGTAAAGGACAGGAGGTGGTAGATGACAACCCCGGCAATGGAGGTGAGAAAAGTGCCGGCCAGTGCGGCCCCCGCTACGGTATAAACGGGCAGGCCGAGAACGGAGACCACAAAGGGGGCAATGATGGCTCCCCCGCCGATGCCGTAAATACCGCCGATCAAACCGACCACCAGGGCCAGGGAAAAAACTACCATGGTGCTGAAGGAAAAGGTTTCCCCCCAGAAATCATATTCAATTTTGCGCAGGGATACCGAGCGGGTTTTGACCACCGCCTCCGGGGGCAGGCCTGCAGCAATGCGGCCCGCCGATTCGCTTTTGATCTGCTGCACCCGCTCCCGGAACTTCTTTTCCAGGTTTTTGGTCTTTTCTTTGCTCTTCAGGTAACGGCCGGTGGTTTCATACAACAACCGGACACCCAGGTAGAGCAGAACCAGGCCCACAAAAAACTTAAAGGCTTTCGGGTCGGGCAGGTACCGGATGCGGATCCAGGCACCCAGTAAAACGCCAGGCAAGGTGGCAATTACCACCACCCAGGTGAGGGGCCAGGCCATACGCCCTTCCCTGATGTAACGGGCCAGACCCCCGGGGATGGCCACAATGTTGTAGATCAGGTTGGTGGGACTGACAGCTGGAGTGGTAAACCCCAGCACGCTCACCATAAAAGGCAGGAGCAAAAAGGCTCCGGACACGCCGGCCGACGCCGTAACCGAAGAAACAAGGAAAGCTACCAGCGGGGGTATAAGGGGAAAAACATCAACTCCGGACACGGGAAAATGCATAAGAAAACCTCCCTTTGCAAACAGATTAGGGACTTCTTTGTTTGGAGAGCACCAGTAAGCTAATTCCGTTTACAGCCCATACCTGGTGATGGGGTTCGGCCTCATTCTAACCCGGGGTGGCCAGTTGGGCTAAGATCGACCAGGCTAGCAGGGAATAAGCCCGCAATCCTCCAGGATCTGCTGGCCCCCCACCCCGGTAATGAACTCTACAAACCATTGAGCCTCCACGGGATAGCGGGCATTGCGGGGCACTGCCACGGCAAACTCGATGGGCGCACCGGTAAGCAGAACCTTTTCCCCCGGCTTCCTGCCCTCCAGAGTGACGCTGGCCGTGGCATAGTAATCGGCCAGGGCGGGGCTGGAAAGATTGATCCGGGAGGGCAGGTTGACCTGGCACAAGCCCAGCTGGCGGACTACCGAGGAGTACAAAAATGCGTAGTCCACCCTTCCTTCCACCAGCGCCCCGGCCAAATCGATGGATTTGGGATATATCCTGGAACAGCCGTCCTGCAGGGCTTCATAAAGCCCCGGCCGGCCGTAAAACTTTTCCGCCAGTTGCCAGACCATCAGCGTCCGGTAGCCGCAGGGATCCAGGTTATGATTCGAACGGCCGTAGATCACCCCCGGGGAAAGGAGCACATCTATCCAGTTGTCCCGGGTGATATCCTCACTGCCCCGGGAAAAGCGATCAAAGGCCACCACAATCTGGTCGGTGGCAAAGACAAAATAGCAGTCCACATAATCGGGTGCCAGCCAGCGGGCAAATACAGCCGTATCGGCCAGGGCCACCACATCATATATGCCGCCGTCACAAATGCGGGCGGCACATTCCCGGGATCCCGCCGACTCCAGCTCCACGGGAAGGTCCGGGTAGCGTTCCTTGAAAACCTGCACGCACTCCCCCATGGGCCTCCGCAAGGCCCCGGCATGGAGGATGCGAAAGGGAGCTCGTGACATTCTTCACACACACCTCCACAGCAACCGGGCAGACACAAAACTCCAGGGCGGACAATCATCCCTCCGGTAATAGGTTTTCACCTCCCCGTGCCTTTTCCCAGTCCAGGTGATTTTCATAAAGCTGGATAAACTTCTCCAGCTTCTCCTTCTGCCTGCGTACGGCCACCATCCAGGCATCCAGCAACTCGTCCCCTTTAGGCGTGACCGCGTACCTGCGGCGGGCCGGTCCGGTTCCCGTAGCCTCCCAGCTGGAGATAACCAGCTCTTCCTGCTCCATGCGGCGCAAATTGCGGTACACCGTGGCCGGATCCGCTTCCCCCTCCAGCAAATCCAGCTGCGCCAGCCTCTGGATGAGTTCATAACCATGGGAAGGCTTTAAACGCAGCAGAAACAGCAGTACCGGCTGCAATAATCGGTCCGCCGTTAAGTTCCAGGAACAATCGTTCTTGCACATAATAGCGCACCTCAGCTATTAGCACGCTGCACTTATTATAAAAAATATAATAGCATAACCGGTTCCTGCCGGCAAGAACCAGTTATGCTTTGGCAGCAAGGGTATTTTTTATCGAGCCGAATGCCCGGGCACCTCCCGGGCTGCCGGTACGGCCACCAGAAGGCCGGCCACCCCCAGCCCGGCGGCGAAAAGCATCACTCCGTGGTACCCCCAAACCTCGGCGATCAACCCGCCCAGGAAGGGGCCCACGGCACCGCAGAGGTTTAAGGTGGACTGGAAGATACCGCTGGCGGTACCCCTTTCTTCCCCGCTCCGCAGGATAATAATCAGGGCACCTACATAAAGACACGACCAGGCCACCCCCAGGAGGGCCTGCACCGCAAACAGGGCCGGCCGTGCGGTGATAAAGGCATAGGCGGCAAATACCCCGATGGAGAGCAGTTGACCAAAGGCAAAGACTTTATTTTCGTCAAACCTTTCCAAAAAGCGCATGACCACAAACTGCACGGCAAAATTAGTTCCCCAGAGCAAACCGATCCAGAACCGGTCTATGCCCAGCAACGAAAAGTACAGGGGCAGGATAATCCACACGGCCGTAGCCCCCAGGTGGCGCAGGAATACAGCCAGGTAGAGCCGGAAATTGCGCCTGACCACCAGCCATATCTTCGGGTTAATTTTGCTCTTTTTAACGGCGCTTTCCTTGAAAGCCAGGGAAAGGACCAGGGCCGCCAGGCAGCAGATGGAACTGGTGATAAAGAGCAGGTTGAATTCCTTCAACAGCGCCGCCCCCAGAGCACCGAAGATCCAGCCCAAGGAGCCACAGGAACTGAATTTGCCCATATCGGCACCGGACTCAAAGGCATAGGCAATCAACGCCGCGGTGGCGATTCCCAGGGCCAGGCCTACGGCAGAACGCACCAGGATCAACACCGGAAGGCTGTGCGCCAGTACCTGGGCGGCAAAGGCCAGGCCGCTGGCGGCCAACCCCAGGCGCACAAATAAAAGGCGTCCCAGGGAATCGGACTTCCAGCCGCAAAACAGGGAAGAAAAAAGAAAGGCCGCCCCGTAAGATGCTCCCACCAGGCCGATTTGCCAGTCCCTCGCCCCCAGCTGGGCTCCCAGCAGGGGGATGAAGATGAGAGAACCCTGCACGGCAAAGTTCAGCAAAAAATTGACCAGGCTGATAAACAGGATATGGGGCGTCCTTTGAACACCGGTATTTGTTTCCGTTTCCACGCAAGAGCCCAAGCAGCATGCCTTCTTTCTCAAGCTTTACGGTGAGTCATTATATTATATATTACTACTTTAACTCTTGTCCGCCAATTAGTCCAGGAGTTGTTATAACCGTTACGGCTGGGTATACAATGGTTTGCTGCTCTCGCTGCCGGGTTTTGTGACAGCATCAAAAAAGGCTGCCTCACGGCAGCCCCTGATACGGGATTATTCCTTCCATCTCTTTCTGGCCCGCAATGATAAAGTCGGGCACCGTACCCAGGTTCAGCTCGCCCCTGCCGGCGGCATCCAGGAGCCGGGACAGGAAATCCTGCAGGAAAAGATTTAACCGCCGGAAAATTTCCTGCCTCTGGACATGGGCCGGGATGGAACGGTTGCCGCCACCGGCAGTGAGACCTTCACCCAAACCGCTGCAGCCTCCATCGCCCCCTCCCCCGCAGCAGCTCACCTTCGGCCCCCTGGCGGTGTACATATCTTCGCCTCCGGTGATCTCCAGCACCCGCCGGGCCACAGCACCCATCACCCGGGCCACCGCCTCCGCCCGGACGTCGGCAATGGTATATTCCCCCTCATGGGCGGTAAACCCCACAGGCCTTAACTGCCCCCGGGCCAGCAGCTGGTTGTAGGCCGGAGTTCCCCGCAGGACGACCTGGCGGTGAAAAAACAGGTGGGCGGTGGTGGAGGGGCAGTCCAGCAGCTCCATGCGCTGCAGAAAGTCCAGGTTCTCCCTTATCTCTTCCAGGGTGGTACCCGGATCGAAGTTGATAAACCCCAGTGCAATGTTTATGCCCAGCCGGCGCAGGACGGTAATGGCCCTTTCATTCTGGGCCACGGTGGTGCCCTTTTGAAAACGGTCCAGGGCACTCTGGGCGCCGCTTTCCACACCCAGGAATACATCCCGCAGGCCGGCCTCCACCAGTCCGGCAAACACCTCCTCATCCACATCGGAGGACCGGCATTCCAGGCCAAAGACCAGGGAGAAGTCCCGCTGCTTCAAAAGCCGGGCCAGTTCCAGAGCGCGCTGCCGCCCCCTTTCCCCGGGGCCGAAAAAGTTGGCGTCGGCAAAGTAAAAGGAAGGGTTGCCGGTGGCCCTGTATACCTCATCAATTTCAGCCACGATATTTTCCGGGCTGCGCCCCCGCCAGACCGTGCCGGGTCCGTAAAAGGAATTAAGGTAGCAGAAGGTGCAGCGGCCAAAACAGCCCCGGCTGCCCAGGATGTAATTGTGCATGCTGCGCCGGGCGGCCAGCTCCGGAGAAGGCCGCAGGGGGAAGGGCAGGGCGTCCAGGTCGGTGATGGCACAGCGCGGGGGGTTTTGCACCGGGCCACCTTCGCCGTTCACGGCCAGCCCTACAGTGTCCTGCCAGAACCCTTCGTCCAGGCCTGCCAGGCGGCAGGCCAGATCCGTGAGGGTGAACTCCGGTTCGCCCAGAACCACCGAATCCACAAAGGGAAACTGCCGCAACAGCGGTTCCCAGGCAAAGGTGGGGTAGTGGCCGTAGAGGTTGAGGTGGATGCGGGGTTTTTCTTCTTTCACGGCCCGCAGCATGGCCATTATTTCCGCCGTCCGTCCCCACAGGAATTTTAAGTGCACACCCAGCAAATCAAAGTCTCCGGCCAGCAGCTGCTCCCTGGTTTGAGCCACATCCAGGCCGGCCAGGTCCGCATCCATAACGGTCACGTCCAATCCGGCCTGCTTTAAACAGGCCCCGGCATAACCGGTGAGCAGGCAGGCCGACAGGGGGGCGTTGACCACCAGGTCATCGGTAAAGGGATCGGTCAACAGGGGTGGGTTGAGGAGCAAAACCCGCATGGCAGGTCACCTCGCCGGGAAGTAATGTTAAGGGTAGTGTTCAGCAGCTATTTTCACCCACAGTTCTTTGGTACAGTTGACAGCTGTGCCTCGTCGCTGTCTTTGCAGTCAACAAGGCGGTTTTCACTCCAGCAGCACCAGCCCCACCCGGGGGCAGGGTTCGTCCGGTTCCCGGGCCGGGGTTAGATTCAGGCCGTTGTTGCGTGCCGTCTGGAAGACATCGATGCCGCAGGCCTCCAGGGAAGGGCGGGCCTCCCCGGAACGGCGGCACGCCCCCCCGGTATTGCATTCCTCACACAGGCCGCACGGCCCCGCCCCCAGCCCGAAGGCCCTGTAATAACCGGCCCGGAAGGCAAGGTGCTCCAGGTGGGCGGCCAGGTAACGCACCAGCCAGGATGCCGGGGCCAGAAAGAGAAGGCCCGTACGGTAACAGCCCAGCACTTTTTCCGTCTCCCCGGGCCGGGGGCTGAAGGGAGGGCAGGTAAGGCTCCTGCCGTAACCGGGGCAGCCGTACTGGCATTTCCAGCGCACCCAGGGGGCCACGACCACCGTTTTGACATCTATCACCCTGGCTTCAGTTGCTCCGGTTTCCCGGGCCACCCGGCAGAGATGCTCCACCAGGTCATCCAGGGCCACGGTTCCACCCGGCCCGGTAACGGGCCCGCCCCTGTTGTTAAAAGTTCCTGTCACGGGCTCCTCCTCCCTTCTATTTGTCATTCCATTTTCTCCCCTTTAACAGCCCGCTGCCCGGGGTCAGGGGGTGGTAAGTCACGTCCTCAAAACCGGCGTCCTCCAGCCAGCTGCCCATTTCCTGAACGCTGTACACCCGGCCGGTAAGGGTGCCCACCAGCATGTTCAGGTCAAAGAGGGCGGCTTCCAGGGAGGGCTCTTCAGCCAGGACGTAATCGTGGATCACCACCTGCCCGCCCGGGCGCAGGGCCCGGAAGACCCGGCACATGAGCCGCCGGTTGGTGGCGGCGTCATAGATGTGCACCACATTGGAGGCCAGCACCAGGTCGTAAACCCCTTCGCCCAGTTCGTCCCTGGTGAAATCCCCGGCACATAGCTCCACCCGCTCCATCATCCCCGCCGCTTCTATCAATTCCCGGGTGATCTCCAGGGTGGGGGCCAGGTCCAGGATGGTGGCCCGTGCCCGGGGCTCTTTCTTCAACAGGGCAACGGTATACACCCCGGGCCCGCCGCCCAAATCCAGTATGCGTTCACAACCGCTTAAATCCAGGGCGGCGGCCAGCTGCTCCGCCTTGAGCCGGGCCTGGTCCCGCATGGCCAGGATGTAGTCCCGCAGGCGCTCTTCATAGTTCGCCCGTTCCACGGCCTCGAAACCCACCGGGCGGCCGGTGCGCACGGCCTCGCCCAGCCGGGACCAACCCTCGGCCAGGTTGGCAAAGTGGTGCACCGCATGGCCCAGGTAGGCATCCCTACCCCGCACCAGTTGGCGGCCGGCCAGGGGAGCGTTGCGGTAAAACTCGCCCTCCCTTTCCACCAGCCCCAGGCCCTCCAGGGCAACCAGCAGGCGGGCGGTGGCTTCCGGGTGGGTGCCCAGGACCGCGGCCACCCGGGCGGGAGTCTGGGCGCCCCGGGCCAGGACGTCGAAAAGGCCCAGGTCCACGGCGGTAAAAAGCACCTGAGCCGCCCAGTGGCCGCGGCAGATGTCCATTATATACCAGCCATTTGAAGAAGATCGCGCATCTCTTTTAAACATTTACCTGCCACCTTCAAGGATGGTGGGATTACTGCTGAAAATACTCCGAGACCAGCCGCAGGGCGCATGCATCGCCGCAGGCGCTGCACAGTTCCCCTTTTTCTTTCTCAAAGTAACAGCGCACCAGGGCCGGGTCGATGGCCAGGCCGGCCACGGCCTCCCGGTCCAGGGAAGCCCGGGCCCGGGCCATTTTTAAATCCCACTCCCAGGCGCCTTTTACACCTTTGGCAATGTCGGCAGCGTGGGCGGCAATGCGGGCGGCCATCACCCCAACCCGCACATCTTCTTCCGTGGGCAGGCCCAGGTGCTCCGCCGGCGTGACGTAGCAGACGAAGTCGGCCCCGGAAGCCCCGGCCAGGGCGCCGCCGATGGCCGCGGTGATATGATCGTACCCCGGGGCCACATCAATGGCCAGGGTGCCCAGGACAAAATACGGGGCCTGGTGGCAGAGCTGCTTTTGCAGGAGCATGGTGGTTTCCACGTGGTGGATGGGCACGTGCCCCGGCCCCTCCACCATCACCTGCACTCCTCTTTCCCTGGCCCGGGCCACCAGCTCCCCGGCCACCAGCAGGCCCTGGATCTGGGAGCCGTCCAGGGAATCGGCAATGCACCCGGGCCGGATGGCATCGCCCAGGCTTAAAGTGACATCATATTCCCGCAGGATGTCCAGCACCCGGTCAAAATCCTCGTAGAGGGGATTTTCCTTCCTGTTGTGCAGCATCCAGCCGGTGAGGAAGGCGCCGCCCCGGCTGACAATATCCGTCACCCGGCCGGTTTTCTGGAGGCGCTCCACCACCTCAAAATTCAGGGCGCAGTGAATGGCCATAAAATCAATGCCCGCGGCGGCCTGCTTTTCTATGGCTTCAAACATGTCCTCCGGGGTCATGGCCACAATGCCGCCCCTCTTCTCGATGGCCTCAATGCCCGCCTGGTAGATGGGCACGCTTCCCACGGGAACCGTGGCCCTTTCCAGGCTTAAGAAGCGCATGCCGTCGATGTCCCCCCCGGTGGAGAGGTCCATAATGGCATCGGCCCCGGCGGAAATGGCCACCTCGATCTTGCGGGCCTCCATTTCCGGGTCGTCCCGGTCGCTGGAGGTGCCGATGAGGGCATTCACCTTGGTCCGCAGGCCCCGCCCGATAGCGCAGGTCCGGACTCTTTTCCGCAACCTGTTCTTCGGGATGACGATGGTACCGGCGGCCACCCCGGCGCGGATAAACTCCGGATCCACTCCCTCCCGCCGGGCCGCCTCCTCCATCTCCGGCGTGATGCGGCCCTCCCTGGCCGCCAACAACTGGGTCATAACCTAACACACCCCCTGCTCTTTGCCCAGATATTCCCCTACCACCTGCATGGCGCAGTACCTGCCGCACATGGCACATGCCCGGTGAGAACCGCGGCTGCGCTCCCGGCGAAGGGCACCGGCCCGGCCGGGGTCGAGGGCCAGTTCGATTTGCCTCTCCCAGTCCAGGGCCTTGCGTGCCCGGGACATTTCCAGGTCCCACTGCGCCGCCCGGGGCTCCCTGGCCACGTCGGCTGCATGGGCGGCAATGCGGGCGGCAACGACCCCTTCCCGCACCTGCTCCACACCGGGCAGTCCCAGGTGCTCCGCGGCGGTGACATAACAGAGAAATTCCGCCCCGGCCCAGGCCGCAAGGGCCCCGCCGATGGCCGCCGTAATATGGTCGTATCCCGGAGCGATGTCCGTAACCACCGGGCCGAAGACAAAATAGGGCGCCCCGTGGCAGAGCTGCTTTTCCAGCTGCACGGTGGCCTTCAGGTGCCCCAGGGGGACATGCCCCGGTCCTTTGACCATCACCTGCACCTGCTGTTGCCTGGCCCGGGCCACCAGTTCCCCCAGCACCACCAGCTCCTGCACCTGGGCCGCGTCCAGGGAATCGGCCAGGCAGCCCGGGCGCCACCCGTCGGCCAGGCTCAGGGTAACATCGTAGCGGCGGCAGATCTCCAGCAGCCGGTCGAAATGCTCGTATAGGGGATTCTCCTGCTGGTTGTAAATCATCCAGCCCATTAAGTGGCTGCCCCCATGACTGACCAGGTAATCGACCCGGCGGTGTTTCTTTGCCGCCCGCAGGGTCTGCCAGGTGGTGGCGCAGTGCAGGGCCAGAAAATCCACCCCGTCGGCGGCCTGCCGCTCGATTACCTCGAACATCTCGTCCACCTTCATTTTTACCGCCGCCCCGTACTTCTCCCGGGCTTCGGCCAGGGCCTGGTACACGGGCAGGGTGCCCACGGGCGTGGTGGTTGCCGCCAGCACGGCCCGCCGGGCCCCGTCAATATCCCCGCACACGCTCAAATCCATGATGGCGTCCGTCCCGGCCTCCACGGCGGCACGCACCTTGGCCACCTCGCCCTCGATGGTGTCCCCTTCCCCCGCCAGGCCCACACTGGCACTAACCTTCACCGAAAGCCCCGTGCCGATGCCCACGGGATCGATGTTCTTTCTCATGCGGTTGCGGGGTATGACAATGGTGCCTTCCGCCACTCCCCGGCGGACGAACTCCGGATCCACCCCCTCCCGCCCGGCCACCCTTTTCATCTCGGGGGTAATCTCACCGGCCAGGGCCCTGGCCATTTGCGTTGGCATTTCGCGACACCTCCGTTTGGTTAAAATAAAAAGTCCTCAGCCACAACTTTACCTGGCTGAGGACTTTACCATCATCCTCCGCGCACAGCCGCCCTTTCTCGCGAGGGCGACCATCCCTCAAACAGGCAGGTCTCCTGGCTAACGGATCATCGCTTTTCATCCCGGCCTTCCCGGCCAGCATTCACCCGTGACAGCGCTTGATCATGCCGTTACATTTATTCACTGCTGAACAAGCGTGCCATTGAATGCAACAGCTCACCAGTGAGTGCTGGGCCAGTGACCGGGATAAGCTCCCCGACTACAGTGGCGGGACCGCGCCGTTTCCGGGTGGTATGCCACCCGTCCGGACTTCCCTATTCTCCCCCTGCGGGGCACCTGTTTGACTATTCAGTTATTACTTATATGGGATTCTACCACACCGGACCGGCAACGTCAAGCAAAAATCAGGACGGAAGAACCACCGGGTTGGCCAGCCGGCCGATGCCGGATATAACCACCTCTACCGTGTCCCCCGGCTGCACGGGTCCCACCCCGGCAGGAGTGCCGGTAAGGATGACATCACCGGGTAAAAGGGTCATAATGCGGGAGATGAAGCTGACCAGCCGGTATACCGGAAAGATCAGCTGGTCCGTGGAGGAATGCTGTTTTCGCTCCCCGTTGAGGTAGAGCGAAACTTCCCTGTCCCCCGGGTCGACGCCGGTGACGATGTAGGGACCCAGGGGCAGGAAGGTGTCAAACGACTTGGCCCGGGTCCACTGCCCGTCCTTTTTCTGGAGGTCCCGGGCGGTAACGTCGTTGGCGCAGGTATAGCCCAGTATGTACCCGGCCGCTTCTTCCTCCCGCACCTGCCGCGCCTTTTTCCCGATCACCACCGCCAGCTCGGCCTCGTAGTCCACCTGCCGGCTCATGGCCGGGTAAACAATGGGTTCCCCGGGGCCGGTCACGGCGGTGGACGGCTTCAGGAACAGGACCGGCTCTTCCGGCAGGGCCATACCCAGCTCCAGGGCGTGGTCCCGGTAATTGAGCCCCACACACACCGCCTTGGTGGGCAGGCAGGGAGCCAGCAGGTCCAGCTCCGGCAGGGCGAACTGCCGCCCGGATACCGGTTCCAAAGATTGAAAGGGGTCGGCCACCGGTAGAACCATGTCACCTTCAACTGTGCCGTAGAAAATTTCTCCCCTGTAATGAAAACGACCAATACGCAAAACAAACACCCCTGCTACAGTTGATGAGATTTTGATGCTTTATTATTTTACCATACTTTTTGGGTGAGTACAGGGGCTTGTGCGCCCGGATGAAGGCGCTGACCAGGGCACCTTCATAGAGGGCCGGCTGCTGTTTCATTAATAAGTTAAGTGCCTGGCACCGTCCTGACTACTGAAGGGACTTATTGATGCCTTCCCGAATGATGTCCACGGCCTCTTCCAGGGTGTTTGCGGCAAACAGTTCCTCCATGACGCCGTCCAGCACTTCCAGGCTGGTCATCTCCCGGACTTTCTGCTGCAGGCCGGCGGATGCATCACCGAACCTCCTCCTGAGGTACTTGCAGATGGCGTCCTGTTTTGCTTCGGCCCTGCCCTTGACTAACCCGCGCATCTCTGCCTGCTGCTCCATCTCTTCAAGGGTTATTTCCAGGTTCGTAATCATCTTTTCCACCTCCCACGGATTGACTTCGCTTACAATCCTGTCAACCTTTTCCCGTAGCGGCCCGGGCAGCCTGGC
>DYEX01000112.1 GCA_020725525.1 Desulfovirgula sp. | reverse complement strand
TGTGATCCGTCTGTGATATTGTCAGGGTAAAATCCGTCAGTGAAAATGTCAGTATGAAGGAGATGGTTACCCTGTCACAGACGGAACTGAAGCGGATGCTGGTTTTGCAGCGGGTTTTGGAAGGTCAGATCTCAACCTTTGAAGCTGCCCTGGTATTAGGCTTAAGTGAACGTCAGGTATACAGGCTAAAGGCCAAATTCCAGTCGCAGGGGCCTGCTGCCCTCGTCCATGGGAACCGGGGCCGCAAGCCGGTTCACGCTGTTCCCGAGGAGACCCGGCAGCAGGTCATCCAACTCGCCCAAACCATTTACAGGGGGTGCAATTATACTTTTCTTAGCGAGTTGCTCTGCGAACGGGAAGGAATCACCTTGAGTCCTTCTTCAGTGGGTCGCATCCTGAAAAGCGCCGGCATTCCGAGCCCGCGGAAGCACCGTCCGCCTAAACTGCACCGCCGTCGTCAGCGGAAACCCCAGTTTGGGATGCTGGTCTTGATCGATGGTAGCCATCATGATTGGCTCGAGGGAAGGGGACCAAAACTGGTTTTGCTTTTGGCGGTGGACGACGCCACCAGTATGATTTTGGCCGCCCTTTTCAGTCTAACGGAAGATTTCGAAGGTTACCGGCGTCTTCTTTTCGACCTGGTTACCCGTTACGGTATTCCTCTGGCCATTTACTCTGACCGGCACACCCTTTTCTTCCCCCCGGAAAAGGAAGTATCCCTTGAGCAGCAGTTGCTGGGAGAGGTTCGGCCGCTGACCCAAATCGGCCGCATTTTAAATGAGTTGGGGATTACCCATATCCCCGCCCGCTCCCCCCAGGCAAAGGGGCGTGTTGAAAGGGCTTTTGGGACTCTTCAGGAACGCCTGACCGTTGAGCTTCGCCTGGCCGGGGCATGTTCCCTCGAAGAGGCCAACGAGGTCCTTGGACGTTTTATTGAACGTTACAACCGGCAGTTCGCGGTACCCCCGGAAAGCTCTGCGTCTGCCTTTCGCCCCGTTCCTGCCCACTTGCGTTTGGAGCATGTTTTTTGCTGGAAGGAGCGCCGGGTTTTGAACCCTGGCTACACCATTCAGTACCAGAAACAGACCTACAGGGTGGTGAATACCAAAGGTGTTCCGGTCATTCCTTTGCGCACGGTGGTGGAGGTGCACAGGCTCGCTGACGGCAGTCTCTTTGTTGGCTGGAACGGCCACATTTACCCCCTTGAACCGATTCCGGCGAGTTCCTTGTCACCGAAGAATAAAGAAGCTGGGAAAAAGGGCGGGCAGTCTATGGGCAGAAAACCCGCCCCCGACCACCCATGGCGCAGGCCATGGAAATCAAGTCAGATCAATCATGGCGTCAGTTTTTAGCATGTTCTTTGGTGAGCCCCTGAGGCCTTCCCCTGGCGGCGCCGAAGGGGAGTCTTGACAGCCGGGGACCCCTCACGTGGTACAATGGACTACCTGACGGGGGCGTGCTACGTCTTTGTTGCATGTTCCCCGGAGCCGCCCCGTCGGCATTTTTAACTTAACCACGTGAGGGGTGGCTGTCAAGACCGCCGCCTTATTAAAAACCAGGAGTGA
>DYEX01000012.1 GCA_020725525.1 Desulfovirgula sp. | reverse complement strand
GTCTTTTCCTCGACCCGGGTTCACGCAATCCACCGCTCCTTTTGAACACTTTTCTCCGGATATTTTTTATTTTTCAGGGAACAAAATCCTGCCCCGGAATAGAGAAGAAACAGACGGTTATTCCCCGCCGCGGCCTCAGATGCCCTTGAGGCGAGCTTTGGCCTGGTAGTACTCTAAGATCAGCTTATCCACCTTCTGGCTGGCCGCCAGGAGTTTCTCTTTGTCGCCGGGATCGACGGCCACCAATTCTCTCCTGGCTTTCTCCAGCCGCAGGATCGTCCTGCCGAGATCCAGCAAAAACCTCCCCCTTTCGCCAACTTGCACCAGATTCAATTGAACCACTTCCTGGAAAGAGCGTCAAGGGAAACGCTGTCGACCGGTGTCGGTTCGACAAGGTTTTTCTTTATCAAGGTTCCCTCTGGCTCAGACAAAAAAGCCCGCTCCAGTTTCAGAGCGGGTGTATAAGATAGGGGGGAGTAGAAGGGATATCAGAAGCCCCCATTTCATCAAAAATTCCGGACCCGGCGTCTAGATCCCCAGGGCTACCCTTCTTTGCTGGATAACCTGTTCCAGTTGCTCCGCCGCTTTCCCGGTTTCCCCTTCCACAATCACCCTGCCGCCGGTGAGTTTTTCCATCTCTTCCGTAAGCACCCGGGTGACCAGCTTGCTGCCGGTAATGAAGGGCGGCTGGGCCAGGTGCAGGGGCAGTCCCAGGGCCAGGCCGAAGGCGCCGTCGGCCAGGGCCTGCTCTTCCAGCCACTGGGGTGCCGAGAGGACCAGGGGCAGCTGCGGCAGGTCCACCTGCAGTTCCGCTGCTATCCCGGCAGCCACCATTTCCAGCCTGCCGATGCCCAGGCAGGGGCCGAAGTTCAGCACCGGCGGTATGTTCAATTCACGGCAGACTTTCTGCAGCTTCTCCCCGGCCCACTCCACTGCCGTGGAGGACATAAAGCCCAGGTTCTCCAGCCCGCCGCTGGTGCAACCGGCAGAAAGGACCAGGATGTCCCGCCGGATCAGTTCCCTGGTCAGCCCGGCGGTAAATACATCGTGACCGCCGGCAGTCAGGTTGGAGCAGCCGACTATGGCCGCCAGTCCCTTGATCTGTCCGGTGGCGATGAGGTCAATTAATGGCCTGTAGTGCCCGCCTAAAAAGGCCCGTAAATTCCTTTCGCCAAAACCTGCCAGCGAATTCGGGTAACCGTGCCGGGGTACGTTAACAGTTACTTTATCCCGGCGCCGGCGGTAGCTCTCTGCCGCTGCTCCGGCAACCCGGCGGGCAATGGATTCCCCACCTGCCGGGTCAAAGGGCAGGTAGCTGGCGTTTTGCTTTTTGGCCACATCGTCCAGGCAGATCTGGGCCACCATATACTGGCGGCAGACCTCTTCAATACCCGGCAGGGTGCAGTTGAATTCGCTGATCACCAGGTCTATGCCGCCGGTGGCCAGCAGCGCCTCACTGGTGAAGTTGTTGCCCGCATGGCCGGCGAACACCTCACCGCCCCGGGACTGGATGTCCTGGCCCACACAGGTGCAGCCCACAATTCTAAAGCCCTTCGCCCCGGCATCCCGGGCCAGTTCCACGGCCCAGGGCTCTCCCAGGCCTTCCTGGACCGGGCCGATCAGGGCATGCTGGTGACCGGTGACCATGATGTTGATATAATCAGGGTCCACCACGCCAAAACCCACCGGCTGGGAGGACAGCTGTGGTTCCCCCAGCAAAATGTCATTCAACAAGTTAGTTAGTGCCAGCCCGTATACACCCGTGGCAATACCCAGGCGCAGGGCGTGCACGAGCATATCCATGGGATCGCTGGACAGGTTGGTGCTGGTTTTGACCAGGGCATCAAAGACTTCGGATTTGGCCCCGCCCGGTATAAGGTCCAGTTCCCGCCAGCGGGCCAGGCGGGGTCCGTAGGCCAGCTTCTCCACCAGGGTCATTTTTTGGTTCCGGGGCAGGTAGAGGTCGGCCAGCACCGCATCGGCCACTTTCCTGGCCCGGGTGTGCTGGTCGCCTTCGCCTATATCCAGGCTGACGGCCAGTTCATCCAGCACATCCACTCCTTTCAGGGGCCGGCCGGATTCTGCTGCCGCCCGCAGGCTGCCGGCCGCATTTTCCACCACATGCAGGTAACAGGCTGAGCCGGCGGCTACTGCCCGCAGGAAATTGCGCGCCACCATGGTATCAGCACCGGCGCCGCACACTCCCCGGGGGGACTTAGGGGTGATGCGGCAGGGGCCGTTGGAACACAGCCGGCAGCAAATCCCCTGCAGGCCGAAACCGCATTTCGGTTGCTGCCCGGACAGGCGGTGAAAGGCCGTTTCCACACCGTCCCGGCCGGAGATGAATTGAAAGAGGACTTCATCGGCAGAAGGGCAGATTTTTTTCACGGTGGTAATCCCTCCAAAAAATATTTTTATTTTCAGGCTGGATGGCCAGCCAGTCAGGCAGGGTTTTGGTGGTGCAAAGAGTGCAAAATATACTATAACGGTAGATATTATGGGTAAATGGTTTCGAGCATGTCCTGAATATCGTGGAATTTCGGTAGCGCCCTTTTTCGCGATTTTTAAGCTGTTTTCACTGCCATGGAGGATTTTGGAGTAGTGATGACTTCAAGCAACGCTGTGGCTAATAAAGGCAGCTCCCGATATCCCTTGAGACGCTGAAACCCCTTCTCTGCTTGAAGTAGCCCGGCTGCTGCCCAGCGCAAAACCTGCATCCCACTGCGCCACCTCTTTACGTTCCGGGTAACAACCCTAACCTTGTCAAAAGCTGACTCTATCAAATTCGTCGAACATAGGCTCTTCCGCAGAGTTTCAGGTAAGCCCAGCCGGGTTATGGTAAGTGTCTCCTCCAACCCTTCACGCAGGCTCCTTGCCGCCCCGGGGTACTTTTCTTCAAGAGTGTCGGCCAGCCTGTTTAGTTCACTCAGAGCCTTACGGTGATCCTTTTCTGCCCAGGCCTGGTTTAGCTTTTTACCCACCCACCCCCGAGCTTCCCCGGGCAGGTGTTCCAATACATTACGCTTTTTGTGCACCCGGCACCTTTGCACCACAGCCCCTTCCCCAAAAACTTCTTTGACCGCGAGCCTCAAGGCCTTGGAGCCGTCTATGACCACCAGTATCCCCTCTTCCGCCTTCAAGCCACGTGCTACAAGGTCGGCAAGCAGGGACTTGCAAACCGCGGCATTTTCCGTAGCTCCTTCCCATAAACCCAGAATTTCCTTTTTTCCCTCGGCCGTGATGCCCAGGGCAACCACCACCGTGTGGCCGGCAAACATGACCCCATCAATTACCAGAACCAAAAAGCGTTTGTCCCCCAAAGGCCTGCTGAGCAGTTCATCCAGGGCCTTGCGAGTCGCATGGATAAATCGCCGGCTGATGGTACTTTTGGAGATCCCCTGAGCGGGTACCTCTTCGCCTACGGGTTCAAGTCCGTGTTCATAGTTCCTGGTGGATAAGCCGCAAATCATACGTTCCAAAACCGATTCGGTAATGAATCTTTCGTCCTGAAAAGCTTCGTAGGTATTAAGCCTTACTTCTCTGCCGTATGTGGTGCGTACCCGAGGCCGCCGGACAGCTACCTTCCGACCGCCCAGAACTACGCTGCCTTTCTCGCTCCCGTGGCGCACAGCTTGCCGGTTTGGGTTGTGCTTGCCTTTAGGTCCGACTATCTCGGCCACCTCAGCTTCCATCATGGCCTTAAGAACATTCAGTCCTACGGTAACGGAGAGGGCCAGGAGGCCATCCTTAGCACTGCCTATAGCTTCCCTCAAAGATACCTGTACATGGTCGGGCAGGTTAGAAAAACTATTAGGGGATATTGGGTTTTTAGCCTTCTTGTGATATACTGGCATTGGTGGCGGTTACCTCCTTTGGTTTGGTTTGTCTACCCCTGTTATATCACAGGGGATTGAGGGCCGCCACCTTCATTTTCCACGATTTTTGGGACAACGCCATGGTTTCTCTTATGGATACAAGAATGACGAAGAAGAACAGTGTTCCAGAAAATCAGCACCATTCGGGTATAGTTTTAATCCTGTAAACAGCCCGCCTTGAAGCGGGCGCCAGCTGCCTGTGGTTGGCAGGGGTTCTTTTAACCGTCCGGGCAACCTCTTGCAATGATAGGGGGGTGGTGAAGACCCTTCTGTTACTCTAATTCTAAACTTATCTGGTTCACTTTCAGGCGTGTTTTAGCTGCCTGTCAAGAGCTTTAACTCATTTTTGGCATGCAGGGCAGAGGCCGTAAAAATCAACGGTAAAGGTTTCAACCCAGAAGCCTTCTATGTTTCTGGGGGGCGTTAGAGCTGGCAACTCGACCGGCAAATCGTAAACCCTGCCGCAGCTGCGGCAAAGAAAATGATTGTGAGGTTCAGGATCCGGATCAAAACGCTTCCGCTCAGAGTCGATAGTAAGCTCCTGGATTTCCCCCTCCCGTCGAAGCACTTCTAAAGTTCCGTAAACCGTAGCCAGGGAGAGAGAGGGCAGGCGCGGCTTAAGCTCCCGGAAAATCTCCTCCGCCGAAGGATGAGAAGTATTTCCTTCCAAAAAAGCCAAAATGGCCAACCGCTGCGGGGTAGCACGCAAACCGAAGCGCTTGAGCTTTTCGGCCAGTGCTGGTATGTATTCTTTTTTTTCCTTGGAGCTGCCTCGTTCCACAGCCCTCGTCCCTCCCGAGTACAAGTATTGGTGAGGAATATCCTGGCGTTTGACCCCGGGGCTTTTAAAACTTTTTAAAGCGATGCAACTGCCCGCTTAACTTAATTTCCGGTAGCAGAACCACCAATCGTAGCAAGTGTACGTCTTCTGCCTTTCCCTGGCCGTCTGCTCATCGGTGGGAGGCGGTATGATGACTGCATCCCCGATGAGCTCGTTCTGCGGCCAGTCCGCCGGCATGGCCGCCCCGTTGGCATCAGAGATCTGCAAGGCCCTGACGATCCGCAAAATTTCGCCAATGTTGCGACCGACCTCCTGTGGATAATAGAGAATGACCCGGATGATCCCCTTGTCGTCTACCACGAAGACCGACCGCACTGTATTAGTCCCCTTGGCCGGGTGGATCATGCCGAGTTCAGCCGCGATCTGCCCGGTATCGGCAATTATGGGAAATGGAATTTCCACGCCCAGATTATCCTTGATCCACTCTGCCCACTTGATATGGGAAAACACCTGGTCTACGGAAAGGCCAATCAATTCGCAGTTGAGTTCCTTAAACTCCCGATGTTTCCTGGCGAAGGCCACAAACTCTGTGGTGCACACCGGAGTGAAATCGGCTGGATGGCTGAAGAGGATAAACCAGCGCCCTGCGTAGTCATGTGGCAGCGTCCGCTTTCCATGGGTGCTCTGAACTGTTAGCTCCGGAAAAGGCTCACCTATAAGAGGGAAGCATCGTTCTACTTTGTCCTGTAATTTTGCCACTGTCAAAACCTCCTCGTAATGATTTCAAATTTATATTCATTACAAATTATAATGTTAACTCTTTCTCTTGTCAAGCTCATTTTCTGCAATGATTCGCATCAAACTCCGGGAACCGGCTAAAGAAAATTTGCCGTACTATAGAAAGCCCGGACTATTGAAACATTATCCCTTACCAGGAACAATGAAAAAAACAGTTCTTCCCTTTTATACCCAGCGTCCGGCCCACCGCTTCGGCGTACACCGCCGTGGCGATGGCGTGGTAGTACAGCGTTTCCTGCCAGGCCAGCATTTGAATGGCCAGTTGTTACAAAAAGAAAAAGCCGGATGCCCCGGAAAAGGGGCACCCGGCCCACGGAAAAATACCTGCCCACCGGCTTAACCACCGGATCTTTTGGCACCGGCTTGAGTACCGGCCCCGGAGCAGGCTGCGGCCCCGGTACGATTACCGTTCCTTCGGAGACTCCAGCTTCTGCCCGGGTACAAATTTCGAGGCTCTGGTGGCTTCAGCGGCTTGTACCCGGGTTTCTTCGGAAGTTCGGGCAGAAAAACACGATGCTACCCCCAAAAAAGAAGCCCGACATAAAGCCGGGTTGAAAAGGAAAGAAGGTGTTTTTAAAACTGGCTTATCCGTCCGCGCCCGCGTCTTCATTTAAGTACCGGCATTGCGCCCGGCCCCGCCGAAACGGTTTGGCCCTACCGTTGTACGGTTGACATTTGCCCTTATTCGCTCAGCCATGATTTGCTTGCACTGGTTGGCCTGCGCTTGTGTAATCCTGCCATCCTTAAGCAGTTGGTCGATTTGAGAGCTTCGCCGGCTGACTATAAAGTTGATCAGCTGTTCCTCACTTATACCTTTTTCGGCTGCAATCTCAACCAACGACTTGCCGGAGTGACGTGCAGTAATTAACGCAGATACATCCATTCCCAGGAACTGCGCCACCGACGTATTCATCGAGCCCGCTGTCCGCCCCAGAGCCGCACCAGCCATTATGCCTGCACCGGTGGTATTTGGTCCGGCTACTTGCACATTATACTTGCCTGCCCATGCTGGCGGACCGCCCGCAGCCATTGCTTTCCCGGCAGGTAACCCCGCCAAAAGCATTCCACTGAACAACCCCGCTGCACTTACCATTGTTATCCATTTTTTAATTTTCATGATTGGTCCCCCTTTCAGGTTAGCTTTACCAGAAATTATACCTGGCAGGATTTAAGAATTTGTGACTAAAATATTACAAATTCATTACAAAATTGAGCACCCGGTACATCCTTTTTCTACTACACCTGTTCTTCCAACTTTAAGCCCCCTGGCTTTGCGCCCCCGGCTTTCGCCGGGTTTGCCTTTGGTGGGGGCTCCTTTTAAATTTAGAATACGGTATGTATTCCTTTTTTGAGGGGGCTCCTGAAAGATCCAGTTAAACCGGGATTTTCTCTGCTTAATCGTTTGCTTTTCCCTTCCCCGGAAGATTGAGCACAGAAAAAAGCTCCCCAAGAAATAAAAAAAGCCGGGCGCTCCCGGAAAAGGGGCACCCAACTCACCAACATCACCGCTAGAATACGTGCAACTGCACCGCCGTCTTCTCGAACCCATCTATTTCCACCTTTACCAGCCCCGGCACCGCCTTTAAACTTATCTCCGGGATCAGCTTTTTCCCCACCGGATCAACACCCCCCAGAGAACGGTCGCTCCGGCGGTCTTCAACTGCAGCCCACGCCGCCGGGCGCGACCGAACAGCACCGCTAAGCCGCTCTCCTCCGCCGCCGGGTGCAGCTTGGCCACAAGCATCTCCCTTTATCCTACACATTCTTTTCCGTGCAGCTTTCCCTTTCTCCCGCCAGCAACCTCACAAAAATCTCCACCAGCTGCGGGTCAAACTGGCTCCCTGCACATCTCTGCAGTTCCTCCAGAGCCTCTTCGTGCGACATTGCACCGCGGTAGGGGCGATCCGATGTCATCGCGTCGTAGGCGTCGACTACGG
>DYEX01000111.1 GCA_020725525.1 Desulfovirgula sp. | reverse complement strand
CACCACCTCTCCGCTTTTAATTTCCAGTCTAACTCCTTTCACTGCCTCAATTTCTCTATCCTTCAATGTGTATTTTTTTCGAATCCCTTCAGCCCTGAGAAACGTTTCGATGCCTCCCTTGTGACAGGGTACCATGCGCTCAAGGGCTACATACCTGAGGGAAGGTCTGGCCTGACTGCAACTTTCTTCTCCCTGGCAACACCGGGGATAAAAAGCACAACCTTCTGCAGAGCCTCCCAGGGGAGGCTCCCCGCCAATTCCCCACAGGTCTTTATATCTAAAGAAATTGGGGGAAGAATTCAGCAACCCGCGGGTATAACAGTGCATGGGATTTTTAAGCACCTCAGAGGTAATCCCCAGCTCGACCACGCGCCCACAGTACAGGGTCATCACTCTGGAGGTAAGCTTTTTAACTGCTCCCAAATCATGGGATATTAAAAGCATGGCAAAGCCCAACTTTTTCTGCAATTTCTGCAGCAACTGCAAAATTTCATTTTTACTTGCCGGGTCCAGCGAGGTGGTAGGCTCATCCACAATCAGCAGTTCCGGATCACAGGACAAAGCCATGGCCAAAAGTACCCGCTGCCTCATTCCCCCTGATAACTGGTGCGGGTAATAGTGCCGCCACTCCGGCTCAAGGCCTGCCATTTCTAATAATTTTACAACCTTTTGGTCAATCTCCATGGGGGATAAGTTATAATGAGCCCGCAAAGGCTCTCCTACTTGTTCTCCAATGCTGAGTACGGGATTAAGCACTTCCAGGGAGTTTTGAAACACCATGGCCATATCTTTCCAGCGATAATTTCTCAGTCTCTTTTCCGGCAACCCCACCAGGTTTTGACCCTTGTAAATTATCTCCCCTTCAACGATACCCTGTTTGATCAACCCCATTATCCCCAGGGCCAGGGTACTTTTCCCACACCCGGATTCTCCAATAATCCCCAGGCTCTCTCCTTTTCGAAGCTGCAGGGACACGCCGTCAACGGCCTTTACCGGCGGGTGTATAGCGTGATACGTAATGGACAGGTTTTTTATTTCCAGCAAATATTGATCAGCAGTCACGGCGAATACCCCCAAGTATAAATGTTTACCTTCCCATGCGCGGGTCGACCATTCGTTCCAGCTCACGGCTGATAAAGGCCAGGGAAATAACCATTATAATCAAGGCCAGCCATGGGTATAGCAACCACCATTTCCAGAAGTCCGTATAGTATATCCCCTTAAAATTGGTAGCATGGTGAATGATTAAACCCCAGCTTTTGGAAGTAGGGTCCCCCAACCCCAGAAAGGAAAGCCCGGCTTCGGCAACAATTGCCCTCCCCGAAAGCCTGATCATATTTACTGCCACCAAAGGGAAAACTTCCGGGAGAAAATGCTTCCACATTAGATACCAGACGCCGGCACCATATGTCTCCGCCGATTTGATATAGCTCCGTTCCTTCAACATCAGTATCTGGGAACGCACGATTCTGGCGGGGAAAACCCAGGAAAACAGGGCCAGCACTAAAATGATATTTAGAAGACTGGGACCGAAAAAAGCTGCCAGCACAATCATCACCGGCAGGTCCGGCAATATAATCATAATATCAATTAACCTCATTAAAACCTTATCGGGCCACCCGCCCAGGTACCCCGAAACAATGCCAATCAGGCCGCCACCCAGGGCTGCCAGTAAGGCCGTGCCAAAACCCACGAGCAAGCTGACCCTGGCCCCGTAGCATATCTGGGCCCAAAGGTCAATACCAAGTTCGTCGGTACCCAAAGGGTGCCCTCCTCCCGGCGGCAAGAGAGGCGGTCCCGATGAGATATTGTGGGGATGGATGGAAATATAAGGAGCCAGGATAGCTACCAGCAGGAAAACCAGAATCACCACAAGACTGGCTTTTCCCGGCAGGGAAAATTCTTTTACCCGCTCGACTATTTTCACCAACAACTCCGGCATTCTCCCCAAGGTTATCCCCCATGTATCCCGCTATAGTCACCAATCCGCGGGTCAAGCTTCCTGTAAACTAAATCGGCTAGAAAATTAGCCAGCAAAACACATATGGTTACCACCAGGAAAATCCCCTGAACAAGCGGATAATCGTGGACCATAACTGCTTCCCTCATTAAATGCCCCAGCCCCGGGTAGGCAAAAACATTTTCCACCAGAATTGCGCCACCCACAAGGGACCCAAGGCTTAAAAACACCCGTGTTACTATGGGAAGCATGGCATTCCTCAAGGCATGGCGAAAAATGATGCGTTTTTTGGGAAGTCCTTTGGCCCAGGCAGTACGCAGGTAATCCTTTTCCAGCACGGTCGTCATACTGTTTCTGGAAAGCAAATACATACCGCCCACCCGGGCAATGGTCAAGGCCATTACGGGCAGGAAAGCATGATGCAGGATATCAAGCAATTTTTCCCACCAACTACTATAACTGGCAAAATGCGTGATGGCCCCCGACAGGGGGAATAATCCCAACCCGGCGGCAAATGTAAAAAGTAAAACGAGACCCAGGAGAAAGGCCGGAACCTCTGACAGGAGAATCAAGCAAAAGAACAAGAATTTGTCCGGCCATTTTTCCCGGTACCAGGCGGACATGCTGCCCAGAATAGTACCAAAGACAGTACTCAGCAGCACTGCCGCTATTACCAGAAAAGTTGTCCACGGTAACCGGCGCAGGATGATAGTGCTCACCGGCTCATTATAGTACAAACTGTACCCTAAATTCCCCCGCAGCAAATCAGACAGGTAAGACAGGTACTGCGCGGCAACAGGCCGGTCCAGCCCGTAGTATTCAAGATAATACTGCCTCTGTTCTTCCGAAAACCTTGCCATCTCCTGGCCTTCGTCTGCAGACAGGTACAAAAAGGGATCACCAGGCATAGCCCGGGGAAGTAAAAAGTTGAGGGTCACTATGACCCAAATGGTAAAAAGATATTCCATTAGCCTGGTGACCCTCTTCCTTCTCAATTAAGATTAACCCCTTTCCAGGTAAGACAGCTTGCTATGAGTTAAAGAGTGGTGGTCAAACATGAACATCCAGCCGTCATATTTGGCCGGCCTGTACACGTTGTAACCGGTAGTGTAGTAAAGGGGTATTTCTGGAACATCTTCAGCCAGGATTTCCTGGATTTTAAAGATTAATTGCTTACGTTTTTGATCATCCATTTCCAGGCGCTGTTTTTCTAATAAGTTGTTTAACTCATCGTTGTTATAGCCCCGCAACCCTGAAGCGGAAGGTGAAATTCCTCCCCTGGAGCGACCGGCAAACCTTTCGCGCAAATAATCCGGGTCGTTGCCCCAACCCCCGTGCCCTGTGATGGCAAGCTCATATTTATTCTCTCTAACACGGGCATCCCGGGTCTTCATATCCACGCTTTGCACTTTTATCTCAATACCTGCTCTGGCCAGCTGTTCTTTCAATACTTCCGCCAGCCTGACTTCACCACTGGATACCAACAGGTTGAAGGAAAGTTTTTCACCTTTTTGATTTTGACGGATACCCCTTTCGTCCAGCTTGTCATACCCCAATTTTGCCAACAGCTCGCCTGCTTTCTGCAAGTCAGGCTTGTACTGCTTAACATTAGGGTTATACATCACATGATCGGGAGGCAGGATTCCCGCACTGCCGGGAACAGCAGCGCCGCGGGCCACTTTTTCAATCAATTCTTTTGTATCAATGGCGTAAGCGATGGCCTGCCTGAGTTCTTTATGCCGCAAAACCGGGTAATCGCCCATGTTAAATAGCAAACGATATCCCCAGAAGCCCGGACTTTTCACTATTTTGTACTGCGGGTCATTTTGAAAACGGGGCAATACGTCGGGAGTAACACCTGCCAGATCAATTTCCCCTTTTTCAAAGGCCAAAATTTCTTCACTAACCGGCACAAATTCAATAACCTTGACTCTCTGCCTGGGCCCCCAGAAATCCTCAAAAGCCTCAAAGCGGTAAGTGCCATGTTCCTTGTTGTAGCCCGTCAGGCGGTAGGGGCCGGTCCCGATGACCGCTTCCGGCTTTGTAAACTCCTTCGGGTTATCAACGTTTTCCCAGATGTGTTTGGGAATGATGCGTGTCAAGCCCAGGTTATAAAGCATAGCTGCATTCGGTTCCGAAACGGTAATCAAAACCTGGCGATCTCCCACCACTTCCACTTTTTCAATATCCTTACTGCCGATATATGACGACACCATGGGATATTTACTTGCATATTCAAAAGTGAATTTAACATCTTCGGCAGTTAAAGGCTTCCCATCTTGCCATTTAACGCCATCTCGAATGGTAAACAGGTACTGTCTACCACCTTCTTTAATTTCATATTTTTCAGCCAGCCAGGGGATGAGCCCCTTTTCATCCCGCTCCAAAAGGCCGTCAAAAATCAGGCACATCTTAAAAATCCCCGGCCCTCTGGGATAATGGGCATAAGGACTCGGGTAACCCCAATCTCCCCCGGCCAGCCTGATAATATCTACCTGCTGCTGTTCCCCACCCTTCGCTACGCCAGGTTTCTGGTCATCCCTGGCTTGATCTGTCCCACAACCAAACAGAAGAAGGCTTAATGATATAGCCAGCAGTAATACAATTAAAAAGCGTTTTCTGGGCATTATGCCACCTCCAACTCTAAATAATTCAGCTATTTCAAAAAAAAAACCATGAAGACTCCTCTCCTGAGGACGATAAACCTTCATGGTTTTCATCTTTGAAATTTGTAGTTTTAATAGAAATTAAGCCCCAAGCAGGTTCCAGCTGGATAATTGGATGACTTCGGTCATCCGGCACTCCTAACTTGTAGTACTTCGCTAATTAGTATGCAAAATCCTTCTTTGCCGGGGAAAAACCGAATACTTTTTCCCTCAAGACGTGGAATTTATCACTCCGCGGGCCACCCTTCTACTGCTCGAGCCTGGCAACTATCTTTTTCACTTGCTCCTGCAGGGCGCCCGCTTCCAGCGGGTTCCCCACCAAATTTGCCTGGGTAATTGCGGGAGAATAAGGTAAAACGCCTGCCACTTCAATGCCCCGGGCCATTAAATGTTCCCTTAAAACGGGCTCCGTTTTTTCATCCACTTTGTTTAGCACCACCAGAAAGAGCTTCCTGGCTTCCCTGGCCATTTTTTTAGCCTTTTCCGCCAGCAAAACCGCCTCAAAGGAAGGATCTACCACCATAAGCACTGTATCCACGCCTTCCAGCACTCCACGTCCAAAGTGCTCCACTCCGGCCTCAGTGTCGATCAAAACCCACTGGTGTTCTGCTATCGCCAGCTCTTTTAAAAAAGCCCGCGCTACCGCTCCCATCGAACAGGCGCACCCTTCCATACAATGCTCGATTTTCCCGACCCGTAGCCAGGCCACTGCCCCACCACTGTGCACGCACTCCGGAGGCAAATTATCCACAGCCAATTTTTCGGTAAACAGCGACACCTGCTCGCTTCCCTCACTTTTGAGCATGGCCATCAGCTTTTCTCGTATCGCCGGCTTGCCCCCAAGGTAGTCCAGTAAAGTTTTTGCCGGCGGCTCAAGGCCTAACATTATGCCCAAGCCCAAATTAGATTCATCCGCATCCATTACCAAAACCTTTTCCTTCTCACCTAACTCTTTCGCCAGCAAAGCCACCAGTGTGCTCTTGCCGCTGCCGCCCCGGCCGCAGATCATGACTTTGGGCATTGAAAAACCCTCCCATCCTGTATTTTCTGGAAAATGCAAAAAGACCCCCTGCCCAGCCTTCAGGCCGGCAAAGGGCCTTCCTGACCCTAATTTTATCCCTTATTTTTGTTTCATAGTCAATAATTATT
>DYEX01000110.1 GCA_020725525.1 Desulfovirgula sp. | reverse complement strand
GGACTATGACGTTGTTTTGTCCCCGGTGGTTTTTTCCCATAACGAATACTATGCGCCCCTTACCCGGAAAACCCTTTTTTACCAAAATACACGGGAGGAAGGGGTGCCGCTATGAAAGAAAACCTTGATTTGGAACTGGCTTCAGAAACGAAGGTGATTACCAGGACTTCCGCGAATTTAAACATGAGGAAATAGTGGCACTCCGAAAAGAATGCTCCGCTTTTATTGAAGAAGTAAGCACTTATCTTTCCTCGTTTTGACCATTAGAAAGCGCGGTTTGTTCCGGCATCTTTCCTATTTCCAGGCCCCGGCCCGGCGCAAAAGGCTTGCCGCCCATAGAAAAGCATTTTCATAAATCACTTCCCGATCAAGCGGTTCAAGAAGGGCGACCTGCCTGATCCTCTCATTAACTTCCTCCACGCCTACCAGTTCCACGGGCAAGCCCTCTTCCCCGGCTTTAGTCACGGTTTCCGTTACTAATTTGTTAGGAGGCATAAAACACCAGATCTCGTAAGCTACCTGGTATTTCATCTGCATTTGTTTTTCCGCAAAATCGGCATAGCGTAGGAGTCCTTCAACTTTTTTCCGGACCCGGCGCAACCGGGTGGACAACTTCTCTTTTTCGGCAAAATGATAAGTGCTGGAAAAATCCATCCCGTATAATTCGCCTGGCTTATGGGCAAAAGCCACCACCGGCACGATGTTTTGTTCCGGCAGATCCAGGCTAACCGCACAACCTTTCACCAATTCGTAGTAGGCCAGGATCAACCCCCGCTCCACATCCGCTTTTAAAAATTTCGGTAATCTTCTGCCCATCTCCATGTCTCCCCAATTAGCTTCCGAAGGCTTTCCCAGGTAGTGGAAGTAAGCGGTAATCCTGGAGGCAACTCTTCCTTTTTCTTCACAAAATCTCTTCCTTCTAAACCTTGGGTTTAGTTTCGACATTCTTTCCAAAAATCCTTTTCCGGAGAATATATGCGTCACACTGCATAACAATATCTTCTCTCCCATACAGGCCACAACCGTTCTGCCGCTTCCACCAGCACGGCGTCAAACTGCCCGGCTTTACCGGCTACAATTTCCTGCCGGCACTGCTGCCAGCTCAGCGGCGGGCGGTAAGGACGTTCCGAGGTCATCGCATCCACTGCATCGCACAGCGCAATTATCCGGGAACCAAGGGGAATGGCCTCCCCCTTTAATCCCCGGGGGTAACCTTTCCCGTCCCAGCGCTCGTGGTGGTGCAGGACCATCACAGCAACCCGTTTCAGCTGCCGCGATTTGACCAGGATGTTGTAACCGATTTCCGGATGGCGCTGGATTATGGCATATTCGTGAGGTAAAAGCCGGCCCGGCTTGCGTAAAATTTGATCCGGAATACCGATTTTGCCTATATCGTGCAAATGAGCCGCAATATGTACCATTTCCAGTTCCCTGCCCTTCAAGCCAACCAGCCGGGCCAGATCTACCGCCATGTCCGCCACGCGCCGGGAATGCCCGCAGGAATAGGGATCCCGGGCCTCCAGGGCAGCCACCAGGCATTCCACGGCATCATGATATATGTGATTAAAGCGGGATTTAAGAGTTAACATTTTCCATCGCCTGGCTCAGTTTAAGTTTCTGGTAAATATGGGTCCAGGAACGCTTCGCATATACCACCGGAGTATTTTTCCCCCTGGCCTGTTCTTTAATCATCCTGGCGACAGTATGGTTGACATAGTCCGTTAAGACAATGACCAGGCCGGTCTCCTCCGGTATGTTTAACTTACCCACGGCAATCTTTTTCCGCCCCTTGAAATGGTGAACCCTATCAAACCCCAGTTGACGGAGGTTGTGGGGGATTTTCCCCAGCCGGTCGCCACCGACAATAAATACGCTCATAGTCGATTCCCTTTCATCATTCCTGGCCCCAGTTCTTGAGAAAACCCAGTCCTTTGGTCGCCCATAACAGGTAGACAATTTTACCCCCTTGCAGTCGATAGTTGATCAGCCACGGACCTTTGCGCAAGGATTTAACAACAACCCTTCCCGGATTGTGAGGTACACGCGCCTTCTTCACCTTTCCCCTCCTTGCCGTCTCTCAGTTTACCTGTTTCCTACCGCATCGAGCAGCCGGAGGACCATCACCGCAGCTTCCGCCCGCATAACGGGCTTCTCCGCCCGGAAAGTGCCGTCGGGATAGCCGGCAACAATCCCCTTCGCTACGGCAGCGCCTACGCTCGCCTTCGCCCAGCCCGGGATGGTACCGGCGTCGGCGAACTTAAGCTCCGCCGGTGTTACGGTACCGATCTTCTTTTCCAGGATCCTTACCACGAGTGCGGCCATCTCAACCCGGGAAACCAGGCGATCAGCCTCAAAGGTCACCGTGCCGTCCGGCTGCGGGTAGCCCTTTACCAGGCCCTCCCTGACGGCTGCGGCGACCGCTCCCCTGGCCCAGGCGGGGATCTTGGCGCTGTCCCTGAACTTCAGTTCCTGCTCACCGCCCGGCGCGACCTTCAGGGCACGCACCATGATGGCCGCGATCTCGGCGCGGGTCACCTCCCTGTCGGGGCGGAAGGTGCCGTCGGGATAGCCGGAGATGAGGCCCATCCCGGCCAGCCTGCCGGCCGCGTCGGCCGCCCAGTGGCCCTGCATGTCCTTAAAGGTGACCACCGGCGTGGGAGTTGGGAGCGGCGGCACCTCCCTGGCTACGGCGAAGACGGCAAAGAGCGTCAGGTGGCCGACCGTC
>DYEX01000109.1 GCA_020725525.1 Desulfovirgula sp. | reverse complement strand
TGGCGTACCAGGCGATTATCCCCAAGAGGGACCCGAGCACCGGGCTGAGGACCTTTCCAAATCCGTTGGCGGCCTCGATGATGCCCAGGGACTTGCTCCTTTCCTTTCCGGCAAAGAGGTCTCCGCAAAGAGCCATGGCTATGGGGGCGGTTCCGGCCGCCCCTATGCCCTGGAGTATTCGCCCCCACAGTATGACGGGATAGGCTCCCTTGCCCATGTATAATCCGGCCATGCCCGCCACCACTCCCCCAATACCGTACAGAACCAGGGAAGGCGCGATGACAACCTTTCTCCCGTACCGGTCGGACAAAAAACCGGCCAGGGGGATAATCAGACCGGCGGGTACTGAAAACATGGTTATGATCATGCTCACGTTGAAATCGGTCAGGTCAAGGGCGCCCTTGATGGCGGGAAGCACCGGGATGATCATTGAGTTTCCCAGCACCATGATGAAGGGCACGCCGCTCAAGGCCGCCAGTACGGGTGCTCCCGATTTTCCCGGCATGTGTTCACTTCCTTTCTCGTGATATTTTGCCTGCAAAATCATGCTGGTATGCATTTCCTGCGGCCTCCCGGCATATGAGATTCTTAAGTGCTGACACGGGGGCTGGTTTTAATTGTTCTTTGTATTTGAAAAAATTGTTTTTGGCATGGCGGCCTTGAGGCTTGTCTCTTCTCTCATAGAATTCACGGCCGCCCTCTTGATGCTGCGGTTCAACAGCGTGGAAACCGCCTTCAAAATTAACGCCCTGCTGGCGGTGGTGGGGCCCATGGTGATGATCACCGTCACCTCCCTGGGACTGGTTGGGCTGGCCGGGAAGGCTTCGCCCCAGGGCCTGATCCCCATAGTGGTGGGAATCGCCCTTATTTTTTACGGGATTCATAAGCTCTAGCGTGACTTAACTATGTCAATGGACTGTGAAAATGTCACCCCAAAACATGTTTAAATGGACCGAGAAAATGACACCTTGGGAGTCAGGGGACCGGCGGCGGCCTTGACAGCCACCCCACCCGTGGGAGTACTAAACTACCGACGGGGCGGCTCCGGGGAACATGCAATTCTAGGTGCCCCCGTCGAACGAACCATTTTACCACGGGTAGGGGCCTCGTCTGTCAAGGCTACCCTTCGGCGCTGCCTGCGAGACACCTCAAGGGCTCACCAAAGAACATGCTAGTAGGGTGGAATTAATCAGGCATATTTTTTACCAAAAATAAAGCCTTTACGTTCCAGGTAAGCTTCAATAGTCTCTTGAGGAAAGACGGCAGGGAATTGACGCCAGGGGTGATCTACCGCTGGTATCGTAGGTTTTCTTTGTGTGGTTTTAGAATCTTTTACTTTTTTGTCAGGAGGTTTTACAAACTCTTTAAGGCTAAACAAACGGTCATGGTAGAGGGCGCTGGTAGAGCCGTCCAAGTGTTTAAGGACAATAACCTTAGACCGTGGAGTAAGGGCCACAGTGGAACCATTGGCATCAACAAGCTGGAAGAGCGCATTATCCAACGAGATTGTGGAGCCATTGGAAGCTTTACGTTCTTCCCTGAAAGCGATAATTTGGTCTAATGCCGGAGGAGCCGGCTTAAAGGCTGAATTTGGGTCCGTGGCCTCTACGCCAAAGCGTTGGTTGAAGCGATCGATAAACATCGGGAGGAAAGAATTGGCCTGGTCCAATGTAGAGATTCCCTCCAAACGCAACTCAATAATGAGCCGGCCCTGCAGAGTGCCCCAGAGGCGTTCTATGCGGCCTTTCGCTTGAGGAGATCTGGCGGGGATATGGTTAATACCCAACTCATCCAGGGCCTTACCGAATTGTGTAAGGGGAGCCTTTTTTCCGGCCAGTTCATCCTCGATGGAGAGCTTGTCCTTATTAGGTGAAAAGAAGATAGTATGGCGGTCACTGTACAAGCTTTCCGGGACACCATGGTTTTGCACCATCTGTTTTAGGACCTGGAGGTAGCCGTAAAGGTCCTCGTGAGGTCTGAAATACAGGGCCAGTATTTGACCGGTGGCATCATCAATAATGCCGTGAAGAGTTAATTCCGGGCCGCGTTCCTCCAGCCAGGCATAAGGGCTGGCGTCACATTGAACCAGGAGGCCCGCCTGGGGCATCCGGGCACGGGAGCGACGTTTTCTGGGCATTTTACGGGTATGAGGGTTTTTAATACCCGCCTGGGTCAGGATGCGCCTGATGCTGCGGGCAGAAAGTTTGATTCCAAACAACTCAGTCAGGAGTTCGGACATGTGTTCGCAGCTGGCATCTTTAAGCTTATCAAGATACAAAGAAATGACCTTTTCCCATATGTCTGGCGGGATGGCATGTTTGGGTTTACGGCCTCTGTTTTTGTGGGCGAGGAAAGCCACGCCCTCCTGTTTCATTCCTTTCTTGAGGCGTTTAATCTGACGTTCACTGAGACCAAGAAGCTCCGCTGCCTGTTTCACAGTCACCTTGCCAGACACAACCTGTTCCATGACGTACACCCTTTTGGCCTCTTTTTGGCTCAAGAAAATATCTCCCTTCATACTGTTATTTTCTCATACTCGGAAGGAGGGTGACATTTTCTCAGACCGCTTACAGGGTGACATTATCACAGACCGGTGACACTAGCGTGACTTAACTATTGACACTGCCTGCCACCCTCTGGTAAGCTATTAAAAATTAAAGGACAACAACCCTTTAAAAACGGTCCCGTGAGGCCGGTAAGGTAATAATAGGGAAGGTTATGCAGCGGCCTGACCGTGCCTTTATACCGGCATGGGCAGGCCTTTTTGCGTGGGTCGGCCCAGGGGAAGGAGTGGTGGGTTTGCCGGGAACTGTTAAGCAAAAGGC
>DYEX01000108.1 GCA_020725525.1 Desulfovirgula sp. | reverse complement strand
TCTCGTATGCCGACTTCACAGCCCGCAATTCTCTGATCTGGAACGAACAGTCCACAATTTGGCCGGGGAAAATTTTTTCATAGCGGCGAAACAGGTTGACCGGCAGCACGTCCAGCTCCATACCCAGCACTTGAGGCACCGGTAGACCATGGGCGGCCAGGAGACCGGGAATCTCTTCCGGCCTGCGCAGGGACACCACTTCCGCCGGTACCAGGGCGGGATCAATGCGCCGCCTGCTCCGGCGGATCATTAACAGGGCACGCCCATCGGCCGGAATGTAAAGATGGGCACTTTGGGTGGTACCGCAAAAGTAAACCAGATCCGCCCCCTGCAGGAGCAGGGCACCATCTATACCTTCGGCCCGCAAAACTTCTTGAAAACGTTCCATCCTGGCTGTCAATTCTCCTAAAGGCGGATAAGACACTTTGGCCACCTTCCTTCCTAACTTCCCCAATATACTTCGTTACCCCGCACCAGATCCCTGCCGGGGGAACGAATTTACCGGTATATTCAAATGTTTACGATAACTTTGGCAGGCCAACCGGGTGATTACTGGCTATAGGTCAACTTATACCACGCTTCTTCCAGGTCCCTTCGGGTGTCAAACAATGCACCCACCACCCGGCCGTCCAGTACTCCCTCCTGCACCTGAGTGCCGACAATGCGTTCTATCTCGGCCCAGGAAAGGCCGGGCCGGTAAGGCCGGTCCTCCCTTAAAGCCGTAAACATATCACTTACCGCCATAATCCGCGATCCCAAACATAGCTGGGAATCCGCCAGCCGGAAAGGATAGCCCTGACCATTAAGTTTTTCGTGGTGGTAGGCCGCCCACCGGGCCAGGGAAAGCTGGTCGTCGAAAGGTTTTAGCAGCCAGTATGTATAGTAAGTATGCTGCTTGATCCGGTTAAACTCTTTTTCGGTTAAACGCCCGGGCTTTTCCAGGATTTCCTCGGGTACCGTGAGCTTACCCAGGTCGTGCAGCAGACCCGCCATTTCCATTAACAGGCACTCCCCCTCACCCATCCCCATGTGCCGGGCCAGGTGACGGGCCACCGTGGCCACTCCCCGGGAATGACGGTGGGTAAAGGGGCTTTTAGCGTCAATTACCCGGGCAAAAAGCCGGGCCACAGGCATCAGCTGTGTCAGATCGACAATAAAAACCTGTTTTCCCAACAGGCCCAGTAAATTTTCGGTCAGGCAGGGGGCCACAATATCCAGCCAGAAACTTTCTGCCCGGGCCAGGCGGATGAAAATCCCGACCAGATCAGGGTCAAAAACCTTTCCTGCCAACGCCTGAACCTGTTTTACAATTGCCTCTCTCTGATCCAGGATATATTCCCGGTCAGTCAACAAAACATCCACCCGGTCGGCCAGGTGAATAATCCGGGCCGCCAGGGGAATGTTCGCCCCCACCTTTCCGGAAGGGTTAACTCCCCGCCAGCGATCGTGGTGGGAGAGAATGACTCCGGCGGCAGGCGCTAAAATGTCCACATCGGAAACAAATTGATAGCCCCGCCGGCAGTGCTCCCAGGGATCCCGTACATCGAAGACCTCTAAAGCATCCTTTTCCGGCCAGGTGACCGCCCCGGCATCGTGAATAATGGCTGCTTTAAACAGGTCAAACCGCTCTTCCGGGGGCATTCCCGCGGCTTCACCAATCCGCAGGGCCACCAGAGCCACCCTCTGGTGATGGCGCATTAAACCACGGCGGGAAAAGTCCAGGGCCAGAGAAAGGTTAACGAGCAGCCGGGCCAGATCTATCACGGGCATGCCGGATTCCCCCTAATTTATTGATATAAATGGCCATTCAATGCAACTATGCTGGGAGCGGCCGGTCGCCCCGGGACAACCGGCCGCCCTCTTCATTGCGGGGTTGAAGCGGCGTCTAGTTGCGCCCGGTTAAAAGCTCCTGCACCACCCGTCCCATTTCCTCCGGTGCCACGGTCAGGGTATGACGTACCGGTTTTTTATCCAGGTCCTTTAACCCTTTGGGTATGGGCAGCCCGGTGGCCCGGGACAGGATCTCGAGCAGCTCGAATTCCCCTTTTCCCCGTACCGCTTCTTCCCCCAGTACGGCCGTGGCCACGCTTTGATTGAACTTAAAGGGGCTGGCCGTGGAGGCAATCACCGTTTTACCGGTATCCCCGGTGGCCTCGACGTAGCGGTCATAAACATACTTGCCCACGGCGGTATGGGTGTCCATCAGGTAACCATACTGCCGGTAAGTATTGCGGATGGTCTCCATGGTGGCCGGGTCACCGGCAAAATCGGACCAGAAAACGGCCTGAATCTTTTCCAGCGTTCCCCCATCCACCCGGTAGCGCCCCTCGCTTTGCAGCATCGCCATCCACCCCCGCACCCGCCCGGCATCCCGACCGGTCACTTCATAAAGCAATCGCTCCAGGTTGCTGGAAATGAGTATATCCATGGAAGGGGAAATGGTGCGGAAAAACTCCCTGGTGCGGTCGTAGGTGCCCGTACGGATAAAGTCCGTAAGCACATTGTTGCGGTTGGCCGCGCAAATGAGCCGGTTAACCGGCAGGCCCATCTGCCGGGCGTAAAAGGCGGCCAGGATATTGCCGAAATTGCCCGTGGGCACGACAAAGTTTATCGTTTGGCCAAAGGAAATCTCTCCCTGTGCCACCAGATCCAGATAGGCAGAAAAATAATATACGATCTGGGGCACGAGGCGCCCCCAGTTTATGGAATTGGCTGAAGAAAAGCGGTAACCCTGGCGGTTTATGGCCGCATTAACCGCAGGGTCGGTGAAAATTTCCTTAACCCCGCTCTGAGTCTGGTCAAAGTTACCCTCCACCGCCACCACGTGGACATTTTCCCCCTGCTGGGTGACCATCTGCAGGCGCTGCACTTCACTGACCCCCCGGGCGGGATAAAAGACAATGATGCGGGTGCCGGGCACATCCCGGAAGCCTTCCAGGGCGGCCTTTCCCGTATCGCCCGAAGTGGCCACCAGGATGGCAATATCCCTGTCTTCACCGGTCTTCGCTGCCGCCCGGGGCAAAAGACGGGGCAGTACCTGCAGGGCCATGTCCTTAAAGGCGCAGGTTGGTCCGTGCCACAGTTCCAGCACGTATAAGTGATCATCCAGCTTACGTACCGGAGTGATTTCGGGTGTGTCAAACTTCTCCACACTGTAAGCCCCGGCCACACAATCCCGAATTTCATCAGGCGTAAAATCGGTTAAAAATAATTGCAGCAGGGCCTGGGCCCGCTGATGGTAGCTCATTCTGACCATGGCGGATAGTTCTCCGGAGGTGACACATACCGACCGGTCGGGCACAAACAGCCCCCCGTCGGAAGCAATCCCCAGCTTAATGGCTCCGGCGGCACTCACCGGCTGGCTGTTTCCTCTGGTGCTTTCGTATAACATGGCAGCAACTCCTTAGCAGCTAAATAGTTGAGGAGCAAATAAACTCCCGGTTAATATTTGCCGTGGCAAAGTTAAAATCCTTCCCGGGAATGTGGCAGAAGCGTTAACAGGTTTTTCATTAAATTTTGCCACGGAAAAGGAAATCCATTACTGATGATGAATACAATACCCGTACATATAATAATTTATATCTCCTACCTCATCACCCATACCCGCCGGGCCGGAAGGACAAACAGGGTTGGCCCCATCATCTTTAAGGGGGTATTGATTATGTATTTCATTCGTACCGTAACAGTAGCACCTAAGCTACCAGATAAGATCTCCCGCCTGGGCGAACTGGCCCGTAACCTCTGGTTCAGCTGGAACCCCCGGGCTCAGGAGCTTTTCCGGCGCATTAACAGCTCCCTCTGGGAAGAAGTAAGACATAATCCCGTACGTTTCCTGCTCAACGTCAGCCAGGAACAACTGGAAAAGGCAGCCAGGAGCGAGTCCTACCTTGCTCTGTACAACCAGGTAATGGAAGATCTGGACCAGTATATGACTGCCCAAACCTGGTTCAACCTCACATACCCGCAGTACAGCGGTCATGTAATTGCCTACTTTTCCGCTGAATTTGGCGTCCACGAATCCCACCCCACCTACTCCGGCGGCTTGGGACTGCTGGCCGGAGATCACTGCAAGTCGGCCAGCGACCTGGGCCTGCCTTTTGTGGGTGTGGGCCTGCTTTATAAGAGCGGCTACTTCACCCAGCGCATCAACCGGGAGGGCTGGCAGGAAGCCCATTATCCCTATTTAAATTTTCACGAGATGCCCATTACACCCGTCACCCACCCCGACGGCAGCATGCTGTATGTTCCCGTAGAACTTCCCGGACGGACCGTTTACCTGAAAATATGGCAGATGCAGGTGGGCCGGGTACAGATTTATTTCCTGGATGCAGACGTGACCCGCAATAGCACAGCTGACAGGGCTTTAACCGGCCAGCTCTACGGTGGAGACCGGGATACCCGCATTTCCCAGGAAATCCTGCTGGGCATTGGCGGCGTAAGGGCACTGCGGGCACTGAACATACACCCCCGGGCCTGGCATATTAACGAAGGCCACGCTGCATTTTTGCTCATCGAACGGCTGCGGGAACTCGTGCAGGCAGGAGTACCGGTAAATGCAGCCATGGAGGCGGTACGGGCCAACAGTCTTTTTACCACCCACACCCCCGTCCCGGCCGGACACGATGTTTTTAGTACGGAAATGATCGATAAGTATTTTAATCATTTATACAACCAGCTAAACATGGACCGGGAAACCTTCCTGGCCCTGGGCTGGGATGAAGAGCAAAAAGTATTCAATATGACCCTTTTGGCTCTACGCCTGTCCAGTTTCTGCAACGGGGTGAGTAAGCTGCATGGCCAGGTGACCAGGCAGATGTTCCGCCGCTTTTATCCCGGTATACCCATTGAGGAAATCCCCATTTCCTCCGTCACCAACGGGGTACACACTCAGAGCTGGCTGGCCCCGGAACTACAGGAGCTGTTTGACCGTTATCTGGAAACCGACTGGCGTCAGCGCTGCTGTAACCCCGAAACCTGGGCACAGGTATCCACCATTCCCCCGGAAGAACTGTGGGAGGTACACTGCGGGTTAAAAGAAAAAATGATCCGCATCGCCCGGAACAACCTGCGCGGCCAGCGCCTGCGCAATCAGGAACCGGCCGTACGTGTTCGGGAAGTGGAACATTACCTGGACCCCCGAATATTGACTATTGGCTTTGCCCGCCGTTTTGCCACCTATAAAAGGGCCAACCTGCTCCTGCGGGACAAAGAGCGCCTGGCCCGGCTGGTGAGCGATCCCGTGCACCCGATCCAGATCATCTTTGCCGGGAAGGCCCATCCCGCAGATCTCCTGGGACAGGAGCTGATCAAACAAATTTACGAACTGACCAACCAGGAACCTTTTAAAGGACGGGTGGTCCTCCTGGAAGACTACGACATCGCCCTGGCCCGGTCCCTGCTGCAGGGAGTGGATGTGTGGCTGAACACTCCCCGCCGTCCTCTGGAGGCCAGCGGCACCAGTGGTCAAAAAGCGGCTGCCAACGGGGTAGTTAACTGCAGTATCCTGGATGGCTGGTGGCCCGAGGCCTATGATGGGGAAAACGGTTTTGCCGTGGGAGAAACCAGAACCTGCCCCGACGAGGAAACCCAGGACCAGGATGATGCCTATTCCCTCTATGCCCTGCTGGAGGAAACCATTATCCCCATGTATTACGACCGGGATCAGAAGGGAATACCCCGGGCCTGGGTGGAGCTGATGAAAAGGTCCCTGCAAACCATCCTGCCCTATTTCAACACCGAACGGATGGTCAAGGAATATTGCCAGCACTTTTATATGCCGGCCATCCAGCGGAACTCGCATTTCAGCCGTAACAATTATGAGCCAGCCCGACAGCTAGCTGCTTTTAAAGCAAGAATCAAGCAAAATTGGCCGCAGGTAGCCATTACTTCCGTGAAGGCCGGGGACACCCAGGCCATGGGAGTAGGAGATCCGCTGCAAATTGAAGCCACGGTGCAACTGGGTTCACTTTCGCCGTCAGATGTTGCCGTGGAGATCATTTACGGTACTGTAGGCGATGAATTGTTTTACGGCTTTGAGCATACACCAGGAGCTTTCTGTTTAATCAATTCCAATGATCGCTTATGTAACATTAGACACATACCCATGACCATAACGGGACAAACGCATGAAGGCACATACCTCTACAGGGGTAACCTCATTCTTCCCCAGGGCACCCTGGGCTATACCGTCAGGGTCCGCCCCGCCAACGGTGATTTTGCCCATATCTTCGAACTGCCCCTGGTCGCCTGGGCCCCGCATTTCTAAAAAAAGCAGGAAAATGAGAAGGGAAGGTGAAGTATATATTAAGGTCTGATCACTAGAAGACAGGAGGAATTGCCATTATGAACTGGAAAGAGCTGCGGGAGACAGCCCGGGAAAAATTGAAAGGATACTGCCGGGTGTGCCCGGTCTGCGACGGCCGTGCCTGCGCCGGAGAGGTACCGGGCATGGGCGGTACCGGTACGGGAGCATCTTTTAAGGCCAACATAGAAGCTCTGGCCCGTTACCGCTTAAATCTGCGTACGCTACACGGGGCCCAAAACCCGGATACCAGGATCACCCTTTTTGGCAAAGATCTGTCCACCCCCATTCTTGCCGCGCCTATGACCGGTGCGTCCTATAACATGGGGGGTACCCTTACCGAGCGGGAGTTTATCGGCATGATCATGGCCGGGGCCCGCCAGGCCGGCACCCTGGGCATGTCGGGGGACAGCGGCGACCCGGTATGTTACACCTCCGGGCTGGAAGCCATCGCTGCAGAAGGAGGCCACGGTATCCCGGTGATTAAACCCCGGGAGCAACAGGCCGTCATTGAGCGCATACGCCAGGCGGAAGAAGCCGGTGCCCCGGCAGTGGGCGTGGACGTGGACGGCGCAGGCCTGGTGACCATGGCCCTTTTCGGGCAACCTGTGGGACCCAAAAAGGCCGCCGAACTAAAAGAGCTGGTCAGCGCCACGCGCCTGCCCTTCATCGTTAAGGGCATTATGACTGTGGATGAAGCGGAGCTCGCCGCTGATGCCGGAGTAGCCGCCATTGTGGTATCCAACCACGGCGGGCGCATTCTGGATCATACTCCCGGGGCGGCCGAGGTATTACCGGCCATTGCCCGGGCCGTAAAAGGACGGGTGATCATTTTGGCCGACGGCGGCGTCCGCTCGGGGGTAGACGTTTTAAAATTGCTGGCCCTGGGAGCGGATGCGGTGCTGGTGGGCCGGCCCCTGGTGGTGGGAGCCTTTGGCGGCGGTGCCGAAGGGGTAAAGTTTGTCCTGGAAAAGCTCACCGGCGAGCTGAAACAGGCCATGATTCTCACCGGATGTGCCTCATTAAGCGACATCGACGAAAGAGTGCTCCGTCCCTATCCGGGAATGGAGTGCTAATGCCAAGGAGAGTGTGCGCTGGTTCCCGCTCACTGCAGTGCTGCACCTGAGCCTTCCTGAGACCAGCGCACCTTCGTCTCCGGCAGGTTTACGCGTCAGGCCTTTTTCCCGGCCAGAGCCTCTTTGAGCTTGCGGTAGGTCGTGTCCAGGGCTTCGGAAATAACCCGTACATCCCCCAGGACGGGCATGAAGTTGGTGTCTCCGGCCCAGCGGGGCACCACATGAATATGAAAGTGGCCCGGCACCCCGGCGCCGGCAATCGTGCCCAGGTTGACCCCAATGTTGAAGCCATCGGGGTTGAATGCCGCCCTCAAAAGGGAAACCACCCGCTGGGTCATTTTGCCCAGCTCCAGCAATTCACCTTCCGTAAGTTCCGTCAATTCCCCCACGTGCCTGCTGGGAGCAATCAGCAGGTGACCGTTGGTATAGGGATAGAGATTGAGCAAAACAAAGGTCTCCTGCCCCCGCAGGAGCACGTAATTGGCCTCATCTTCCGTAGAATGTAACTTCTCACAAAAGATACAACCTTCTTCTTTATGCTTGCCGATGTATACCGTTCTCCACGGTGCCCAGATACGTTCCAAGGCCTTACCTCCCCTTCAGTAGTGGAAATCTGATCTTATCCCCACTTTTCAACTGGCCTGCCTGATGCACTTGCCTGCCGTTTGCACGCTCTCTCCGGTGAGCCTCGCAAACCAGAACAGGTGAAAAATGGGGGTACTTCAGTAGTAGAAATTTTCCCCTTTTGATTGTGTAGTTTTTCGGTTTTTCGTTCCTCAATTCCTTCCTGGACTGCCACGCTGGTATAAAATTCTAGTAGGTACCGGGAAGGGATCACACCCTCGAATGAAATTTCTTTTTCACAATTAACCAAACGGCAAACAGGGCTACTCCAACCCCCAGAGCGGGTAATCCAACCGGTTGGACTGGAGCAGGTTTCACAGGCTTAGAGGAAATTTTAGAGTCAGGAATAGATAACGGATAAATCTGCCTGCTCCCCCCTGACTTATCCCTGACAAAAACGGCCCCCTCTTTGAAGTAAAAATCATTATCTTTTCCATTGCTGTTTATGTACCACTGAAGGGCTGCCATGTCCCCTGGCCATTGATTTGGGGCTAAAATTTTTAAAGATTTATAATCCAGGGAAGACACTTTATATATGCCCCACTTAATTGAATACCTTCCACCTTTTAGATTAAGGGATAGGACAAGTTTATCACCTTCTTTAATCTCCTGTCCAATCTGTTGGAGGTCCTCTTCCTTAACCTCAACATTGATTAAACCGTTTGTGGGTCTGCCGGAGATTACGTGGGCTACCTTCACTTCAAGAATTGTTCCAGTCACTTTCTTTACCTCGCCAATGACAAGGCTGTCCTGATCGCCGTGGGTTAACCTCCAAAGTAAATCGGCAGCCGGGGCTGGGCAGTTTACCGCTAGCAACAAGATGAACACACAGATGAAAAATACATAAACTCTGCGCAGAGAATTCAATTATCCTCCCTCCGTTACTGCTAAACTAATTGCTCTAATTGCTGCATCTCAGCTGCTCGATTACATTACCCGTTGAAGGGAATCAAGTTCCGGTGTAGCAATCCAAAAACGGGCTAAATTTTTAAAAAGTTCCCAGGCTGGCGAAGAAATCAAATCCCACTGCAACCATTATAAAAATTTATTTAAGTATAGTTCCATGAAACCGGCACATCAACCTTGTTTTTATTCTCCCTTATAGAGTAAGATGAAATTAAAAATTTTAGTCAAGGAGTTCGACCATGCCTGTATCCCTCCTGGCCAAAAAGCGCGCGGGCGTGGATGTATATCAAACCCTCGCAGGCCACACGGAAGATGCCCTGATTGTCTTGTCCCGTTACCTGCGGGAACACCGCCCGGCAGTGCAGAGGTTGGTTGATGAGCAGAATCTGCCCTTTACAGATTTTTGCCAGATCCTTTTTTTCGCCCTGTTTTTACACGATATCGGCAAGGCCACCCGGGAATTTCAAGAACGGCTGGTCAAAGAAGAACTGAGCCGGGAGCTTTCCCATACCTTTTTCAGCCTGCCCCTGGTGGAAACGGATCTGCCGCCGGAGTACAATCTCCTGGTAAGGATACTGGTGCTTACCCACCACACCCAGCCTTTCGACCACCTTTATTACAGCTTTGAACTGCTCCCCCGGGTAAACTACTTGATTGAGCAGGTAAAAGATTACCTGCAAAGCTACCAGGACCTGCATACCCGTTACTTTAAGGACATCTTTCCCCTTTCCGCCCGGCCGGTTTTCCACCCTCCTGCTTACATCGCCGGAACCGGCTTAAGAGAAAGGCTACAGGGGGAAGTAGCCCGGCTTCAGCAAGGGGTAAGCCTGTGGGGCAAAGCCACCCGAACCAAGGCCCTGTACTGTTTTGCCATTACCCTTTTAAAGTATTGTGACAGCCAGGCCAGCCGGGTTTTTCACCAGGCCGCCCTGGCCGGCGGAACGGTTTGCGGGGCACTGTTAAGGCACGGGGCTGGTCTACCAGACGGGGGTGCAGAAAATTATGGCCCCAAATCAGCCTTTGGCCGCCTGGCCATTGACCGGCCGCCTTATGCCGCTGCGTCGGTTAACGCAACCGGTGCAGCAACCGATGGTAACGGGTTTGTGCTGCTCCTGGCACCCCCGGGCACCGGAAGAATAACGCTGGCACTGGCCCGGGCCGCGACCCTGGGCCGGGAAAGATCCAGGGAAAAGCTGGTATGGATCTGCCCGGGACAAATTGCCTCCGGCTTTACCGGTCAACGGCTGGCCCGTTTCTGGAGCGCAGAACAGGTGGCCATGGTGCATGCTGCGAGCTACTACGGAAATGACCCTTACCTCTGGGGGGCGCCGCCGGAAACTAACAACAGCCGGTTCAACGGTACGGCAACCAATTCCCGGGAAAGTATTTTTGCCTGCCCGGTAACGGTAGCTACCCTGGACCACCTGGTCTTCTCCCTGGTCCACGGCTTGCGCCAGGCCGATTACATCCTGGGCAACCTGATGCAGGCGGTGGTGGTTATAGACGGGCTGCCGGAACCGTCGAGCCCGGCCTTTCATTATACCCTGGACGCCCTGGCGCTGCTGCGGGAAATGAAGATTCCCCATATAATCCTGGACACGCTGATGGCTCCGGCATTTAAAAAACACCTGGCCGGTGCGGGTTATATGGTGGAAGATCACTTTACCGGGCGCAACAAGCCTCTATTTGAGTTAATCTGCTGCCAGGGCAAACAGACGGATCTGATCCATGAATATTACTGCCAGGGGCTCAGGCAGGTGGTCTACGCCTTAGTCACCCGGGAGGCAATGCAAATCGCCCGCAAGCTCAAATTCGCCCTGCCGGAATGCCCGGTTGTGGTTTATCACTCCCTGTTCACCCACGGGGACCGGGACAGGCTGGAAAGAGAAATACTGTCACTGGGGGAAAAACCCGGCCCCTGGTTGTTAATAATTGGTGGGGACATCGATCCAGCGGGACCTCCCGCATGCGATGTCGTGCATACGGGGAGTTCTGGACCCACCAGTTTGTTACGACACAGTTATCCCCTCTGGCGCAGGGACCCTGGCCCGCAATGTCTTGAGGGCAGGAACAACGGCTGCCATGCGCCGGGAATACTGGTACTTCACTCTTCCGGTATTAGAAATGCACCACAAGGCTATAGCTTTAATCCAGCTTTTACTCAACCCCTGGCCGTCACTCCGGGCTACCTGGAAACCATCCTGGAAGAGGAATATAAACATACCCCCACCAACCTGGAGGAAATATTCCGCACCTGTACGCTGTTCGGCTACTCACCCCGGGAGGTGCGCTACGCCGCATCCCCTCTGGTGAACCTGTGGCAGCCCCGGGAGCGGTTGATAGACGTAATCCCGGCTGAATTGTGGCAGGAGGAACTTCTTGCCATGCCCGCCGCCATACGGCAGCGAACAGTGAAGGTACCCGCAGAATGGTACTCCTGCTATCCCCAATTATTTTCTATACTGGACAGCCCCCGGGAGAAGATCATCCTTTGCCACCTTGCATATGACCAGGAACGCGGGCTGGAATTGCCGGAAAACGGATGATTATGGAGGTGCAGCATATGATTCTGGTTACCGGAGCTACCGGGCTGGTGGGCCGGCACATAGTCCCGGCACTGTTGCAGGCAGGTCACCGGGTGCGCTGCCTGGTGAGGAACAGGGAAAAGGCCCGCTCCCTGCTGGGTAACGAACCCGAGTTCTGCGACGGAGATGTTACCGACCCGGCTTCCCTGGATGAAGCCTGCCGCGGCGCTGAGGCAGTGATCCATCTGGTGGCGGTAATCCGGGAAAAGGGACCGGTTACCTTTGAAAGCATCAACGTCCAGGGCACGCGCAACATGGTTGCCGCCGCCGAAAAGGCCGGCTGCCGGCGGTTCGTTCACATGAGCGCCCTGGGTGTGCGCCCGGACCCGGCCTACCGCTACGCCTATTCCAAGTGGCTGGGTGAAGAAGCCGTGCGCCAGAGCAGCCTGGCCTGGACCATCTTCCGTCCTTCAGTGCTCTACGGCCGGGGTTTCGGCTTTTTTGACCGCATGGCCCAGTCCTTAAGGATGAGCCCTCCACCCTTTGCCCCGGTACCGGCGGCATCCTCCCGTTTTCAACCCCTGGCCGCCGCCGACCTGGCACGCTGTGTCGTCCTCGCCTTAACCAACCTGGGATCTGTTGGACAAACCTACGAAATCGGGGGGCCGGAGCACCTGACCTACGGCCAGATGCTGGATACCTGGCTGGCCAGCCGGGGCCGGCAGCGGGTCAAACTGCCCGTCCCCCTGGCCCTGATGCGCCTTGTGGTCCCGGTGATGGAGCGCCTGCTGCCCGACCCGCCGGTAACTTCCGTGGAGTTAAAGCAAATGGAGCTGGACAATGTGACCGACCTTAATACAGTAGAAAAATATTTCGGGTTTAAACCCAGGACCCTGGCGCAGGGGCTGGCGGAGCTGAACCTTTCTTCAGAACAAGCAATGTGAAAAATAATGTGATAAAATACCTTTAAAAATACCTTCACAGGGAGGGGAGTTTATGAACCCGGCCCCAATAGAAATTCCCCCAAAAGAATCTTACACCTATGAAGATTACGCCCGGCTGCCCGAAGGTGCGCCCTACCAGCTAATTGGAGGGAAGCTTGTGATGACTCCTTCGCCATCCACCTTACACCAATTCATCCTGGTCCGGTTGTTGGGCTACTTCCTGGATTACCAATCTAAGGAAAAGGCTGGCGTGGTCCTGGTCTCCCCCCTGGATGTTTATTTCGATCACGAGGAAACCTACCAGCCCGATATTGTTTTCATCTCCAAGGAAAGACTCAACATTATCGAACGCAACAAGATTAACGGCGCCCCCGACCTGGTGGTGGAAGTTTTATCTCCCTCCACCGCCTATTACGACCTGAGAAAAAAATATAAGGTTTACGAAAGGCATGGGGTTAAGGAATACTGGATCGTCGATCCCGAAGAAGAAACGGTGGAAATATACGTGGTAAAAGAAGGCCGGTTCACCCTGCACCAGCAACTGGAGCACCAGGGCCGGGCGGCCTCCGTTATTCTCGACGGGTTTACCGTTGAGATCGCAGACCTCTTTGCCAGGCTTCCGTAATGTCGTGAGGGAAGCAAGACGTACTAAACCTTCACTTTGTTCCTCACCTACTTTTTTCTCCGGCGTTTGGCGGCCAGGAGCCTGGCAGCGGTGTCTTGTGGAGAACCGGGTTGATCGGGAGAGATTGCTCCCTCGTCTTGCGCCGGCAGGTCGTCCGGCTCCGTCCGTTGGCAGGAATCAGGCCGCATTTGACCACCCGAGGGAACAGGTCCGGCACCCCGGGTTGCCCCGGCCAAAGCTTCATCTCCCCGTTCTTGAAGCGAACCGGTTTGCTCCCTACCGCCTGCATCGTATGCAACCTGCTGCCAACCTGGCGCTTTACTTCCCGCCTTTTCCCCTCCGTCGGTTTGGCTGCCGGTGCCGGCTTGACTTCGCCTGCCCACCCGGAAACCCAGCCGTTCTACTGTGGCCAGGGTGCGGCCGGTCCAGGCGGGAGCAGGTTCTGCGGCGTACCCGCCACGCCGGGCCAACCGCTGCCATGCCGTTGCCCAGGTCCGGCGCAAAGCCGCCCGTTCTTCGGAACCGATGACCAGCCGGCGGCCGGCCACGTCCAGCAGCCAGAGCACGGCGGCCAGGGCCAGCAGCGGGGAGGAGAGATCCCGGCCGGCCCGAACCGGAGGCAGATTGGGAGCAAAGGCTTCGGCCGGGGAGGCCAGCACCGTTCCGCCGCCGGCCCGGGCAATTTCCTCCAGCCGGTCCAGATCCACCCCCGTCTCCCGGTATTCGGCAGGGTAGGGTACCACCAGGCCGGTTTGCGCCGCCAGCGCACGACTGCCGCCATCTGCTGCCGTAATACTCACCAGGTACGCGCCGGGACCGGCAACCGCTGTCTGCCCCGTATACCTCCCGGGACCGGCAGGATGCAAATCGAGGGTTCTGGTCTCCCCATCGGGCCCGGTCAATATGGCCGTAAATTGGCGCACCATTTGCCAGTGCCCGGGATCATCCACGTTAATGCGGACGACAGAATCACCCGGGGTGCCGGCCTGCGGAGCACTCCCGGCAGCTGCCGCAGGCTCTTCGCCCTGTACAGCCGCCGCTACTTCCGCTCCGCTGACCACTTCCGCCTGCACCTGCACCGGACTGGCATCCACCGCGGGCAGGATCCAGGACAGGACATTCCCCCAGAGCCTGGGGAAAACCTGACTTTGAGCCCAGGCCGCGCTCCAGCGGCCGGCTGCGTCGGGAGTCCAGGCCACGGCCCGCCCCAACCCGTATTGCCAGGCCGCCAGCACCGGATCTCCCCGGTGGGAAACGAGCACCGTTTCCGCCCGGTCTTTGGCCGTGACGGTAATGTAACCTTCCAGGGCGGGAACTTTTTCCAAACCCTGGAGCAGGGGACTGGCTGCGGCGGCCTGGGGAAAGAAACGTTCGTTCACAGCAAAACTGCGGGTGGCCATGACCGTTTCCCTGGTAAATATGGCCGGAATGGTTTCGGCATCGGCAGTGGCGTAAAAACGCCCCCGGCCCAGTTCGGCCAGAGCCTTTAACATCCCGGCGTCTGCCCCGGGACCCACGGCCACACAGGTGAGGGTTATGCCCTTTTCCCGCATCGCCCTTGTCAGTTCCTGATAAGACCCTCCGCTGGCCGAGATGCCATCTGTCAACAGGATGATGTGCTTGACCCGGGTCGGGGCATCCTTTAAAGCCTCGTAAGCGCTGGCCAAAGCCGGAAAGATTTCCGTCCCTCCGCCGGCATAAATGCGCCCGATTTCCTGGCGTAGCCGCTCCCTGTCATCCGCCGGCGTCAGGGGCACTACCAGCCAGGGCTGGCTGTCAAAGGCAATTACCCCCACCCGGTCCTTTTTAGTCAGGATGGCAATACTGCGCGCAGCCGCCTCCCTGGCCAGGCTCATTTTATCCGCCCCGCCGGCTTCCCCGCTCATGCTGCCCGACTTATCAATGACCAGCATCAGGCCCAGGGAAGGTATTTCACCCCGGCCGGAAATGCGCATTTCCACGGGCAGCGCCCGTTCCACCGGGGTACCGGCGTAACCGCCGGGACCATAGGAGTCGGGCCCGCCCACCATAACCAGGCCGCCACCCCCGTCCCGCACATAAGTTTCAATCTCCTGCATGGTTTTTTCTCCCAGGCTGAAAGCAGGCACGTTAACCAGAAACACCGCCTGGTAACGGGCCCAGGCGGCCAATCCCCCGGGCACGCTTTCCGGGGTTACCACCGTAACCTCTACTTTTCCGGCGCTGCGCAGCGAGCGGACCAGGGGAACAGTCTCTTTTATATCAGGGCTCACCACCAGGACGTGGGGCGGCCCACTAACCTGTTGCACCGCACCGGCCCGGTTATTGGCCGCAAAAACATCCCGGGCGGGATCGGCGGCCACCAGGCGGGCATGGTAGCTGTGCAGGCCGGCACTGCCCGCATCAACGGAGAGGCTGATGCGGTTTTCCCCCGCCCGCAGCTGCACCTCCCGGGAGGCCACCATCATCCCGTCCCGGTCTATATAAAGGGTGGCCCGGGTGTCCCTGTTGGCAGTAACCACCACTTCCAGGGTAGTCTTTTCGCCCACCCGGGCCCGGGGAGGGACTTTTAAAGCTTCCACACGCACGTCCGGACCGGCAGGACCTCCCAGGGGCACCACATCCACCCGCACTCCTTCTTCCCGCAGCTGGCGGGCCGCCGCCACGGCATCACCCCCGGTATCCCGCCCGTCGGACAACAATACCACCCGCCGCCGGGCATCTTCGGGGAAAAGGGCCCCGGCCAGGCGCAGGGCTTCTCCCACCCGGCTGCCCGCCACGCCGGGATCGGTTCCCAGCTGGTGAAACACCGGCCGGAGTCCCGGGGGTTCTTCCACCAGTGCCCGCTGGCCAAAGGCAACCACGCCGGCCAGGGCGGAAGCCGGCCTGGCTGCCAGGGCCTCCCGGATCCATTGTTCTCCGTGACTTCTGGCCGGCCCCACGCTGGCCGAAGCGTCCAGGGCCATAATTACCGCCTGCCGCTGCACCGGCATAACCAGGTGCGGCCCCGCCAGCACGGCCACAAGGAGGATCAGGATGGCAAAACGAAAAGCGACCCGGGAAATTTCCCGCCGCCAGGGCCCCCGTCCGGCCAGCCGGGCCATCTGCAGCCAGGGCAGGCGCAGGTACCAGGCGGCGGCCAGGATTACCGGCAGGACCAGCCACCATAAAGGCTCGGTAAAACTAATGCCCACGGCTGGCCACCCCCCACTCCACCAGCACCACAGCCAGGGCCAGGGCACTCAAAAGGCCAGCCAGGGATTGGGGGCGGGGCCGCGGGGCGGTGGAGGTTACCTCCTCCCCCTGCCGGGAACGGGGGTCCCGCACGCGCAGATCGGATTCCCGGGCATGGTATCCGTTTACGGCCACCAGGCGGCTGATCTGGTTACCGGGATAATCCCCATCCCCGCAGCTTTCCACGATGCGGTACAGGCCCGGCGCAAGGGGAATCCAGGGGGCAGGTGGAAAGGGCGGGGCAAGCGTCACTGGAGCAGGAGGCTGGCCATCAGCAAAAGTGGTCTCCTCCGGAACACCGGGAAAGAAAGCTCCCTGTAAAAAAACGGCTTCCGGTGAAACCGGCTCCACCTCTATCTT
>DYEX01000107.1 GCA_020725525.1 Desulfovirgula sp. | reverse complement strand
TATCTCTTTACCTGCGCCCTGCCCACCGTGGCCAAAACCACAGTGATCGCTGCCGTCAAAGTGGTCTTCCCGTGGTCAACGTGTCCAATGGTCCCAACGTTTACGTGGGGTTTGGTCCGCTCAAATTTGGCCTTGGCCATGACATTAGATCCTCCTTGTCCAGCATATAGTTTTGCAGGCAGCAATGTGGGTGCGGCCTTTATCCCCGCCGCCGGGCAATAATAGCTTCGGCTAAAGACGGAGGTACCTCCTCGTAATGGCTGAACTGCATGGTATAGGTACCACGTCCCTGGGTACGCGAACGCAAATCCGTGGCATAGCCAAACATCTCGGCCAGGGGGACATAAGCATGGATCACCTGTGCGTTACCCCGCCGCTCCATCTCTTCAATGCGTCCGCGGCGGGCGTTGAGGTCCCCGATTACATCCCCCATGTACTCCTCCATGACCACCACTTCTACCTTCATGATTGGTTCCAGCAGTACCGGCCTGGCCTTTTGGGCCCCGTTCTTGAAAGCAATGGAACCGGCAATCTTAAAGGCCATTTCCGAAGAGTCCACTTCATGATAGGAGCCGTCCACCAGGGTAACCTGCACATCGACTACCGGATACCCGGCCAGGACACCATTTTCCATGGCTTCCCTGACGCCGGCATCAATGGCCGGAACATATTCCTTGGGCACTACGCCACCAACGATCTTATTGATAAACTGATATCCCGCACCCCTCTCCAGAGGCTCAATTTCCAGAACCACATGGCCGTACTGTCCGCGGCCGCCGGTTTGCCGGATAAACTTGCCTTCGGTCCGCACCTTATCCCTGATGGTTTCCTTATAGGCTACCTGCGGGCGTCCCACATTGGCCTCGACCTTGAACTCCCGCATCAGGCGGTCGACGATGATCTCCAGATGCAGTTCGCCCATACCGGAAATGATGGTTTGACCCGTTTCGGGATCGGTATGCATCCTGAAGGTGGGATCCTCTTCGGCCAGTTTGGATAGGGCCACGCCCATTTTGTCCTGGTCTGCTTTCGTCTTGGGCTCGATGGCCACGGAAATTACCGGCTCGGGAAACTCCATGGACTCCAGGACGATGGGGTGTTTTTCATCGCACAGGGTATCACCAGTGGTAGTTTCCTTTAGCCCCACCGCAGCCACAATGTCCCCGGCGTAAGCTTCATCGATTTCCTCCCGGTGGTTGGCATGCATGCGCAAAATGCGCCCGATGCGTTCGCGCCGGTTTTTGGTGGAGTTATAAACATAAGAACCAGAAGTTACCTTTCCTGAGTATACCCGAAAAAAGGTCAGTTTACCCACGTAAGGATCGGCCATGATCTTAAAAGCCAGGGCCGAAAAAGGTTCATCGTCCCTGGCCACCCGCTTATCTTCGACCCCGGTTTCGGGGTTCAGACCTCGGATGGCCGGGATATCCGTCGGCGCCGGCAGGAAATCAACAATGGCATCCAGAAGGGGCTGTACTCCTTTATTTTTAAAGGAAGAGCCGCACAGCACCGGAATCATCTTCACCGCCAGCGTGGCCTTACGGATGCCCCGCTTGATCTCCTCTACGGTCAGCTCTTCGCCTTCAAGGTACTTGATCATTAATTCCTCATCGGACTCGGCCACTGCCTCTAAAAGTTTCTCCCGGTATTCGGCCACCAGGTCGCGCATTTCCTCCGGAATGGCCGTTTCCTTGCTGCGTGTGCCCAGATCGTCGACATAAATAATGGCTTTGTTGCGAATCAGATCTACCACACCGGCAAAGCTATCCTCGACGCCAATGGGCAGCTGGATGGCTACCGGGTTGGCACCCAGCCGTTCCCGGATCATGGTCATGCTACGGAAGAAATCCGCTCCCACCCGGTCCATCTTATTGATATAGGCAATCCGCGGCACACCGTACTTATCGGCCTGGCGCCAAACGGTCTCCGACTGGGGCTCCACGCCACCCACAGAACAGAAGATGGCCACTGCACCATCAAGCACCCGGAGCGAGCGTTCTACTTCAACGGTAAAGTCCACGTGCCCAGGCGTATCGATGATGTTAATGCAATGATCCCGCCACTGGCAGCTGGTAGCAGCAGAGGTAATGGTAATGCCCCGTTCCTGCTCCTGTACCATCCAGTCCATGGTGGCAGCCCCATCATGTACTTCACCCATCTTGTGCACACGGCCGGTATAAAAAAGAATGCGTTCGGTGGTGGTGGTCTTGCCGGCATCAATATGGGCCATTATTCCGATGTTGCGTGTTCGTTCCAGTGGAAATTGCCGTGCCATATCTTCACCCCCCTTACCACCGGTAGTGGGCAAAGGCCTTGTTGGCTTCCGCCATCTTGTGGGTGTCTTCTTTTTTCTTCACCGCCCCACCCGTATTATTGGCAGCATCCATAATTTCCGCGGCCAGCTTTTCTTCCATGCTCTTGCCGCTGCGTTGCCGGGCATACTGGGTAATCCAGCGGATACCCAGGGTTTGCCGCCGCTCGGGGCGGACTTCCACGGGCACCTGGTAGTTGGCACCCCCTACCCGGCGGGCCTTTACCTCCAGCACGGGCATAACATTTTTCATGGCCTGCTCAAAAACCTCAATGGGGTTTTTGCCGGTTTTTTCCCGGATAATATCAAAGGCCTTGTAGCATATTCTTTCGGCTATGCTCTTCTTCCCTTTGAGCATAACCTGATTGATCAGCTTGGTGACCACCTTGTTGTTATAGATGGGGTCCGGCGGCACATCTCGCTTGGCTACAGCGCCTCTCCTGGGCATTTTCTACCCCCCTTTAAGCGAAAGTATAACCTTTCCTGCCAAACTTAAAACTACCGGCCCAACCGGCCGGCGGTTAATCATTTTTTCGGACGTTTTGTTCCGTACTTGGAACGGCCCCGGTTACGGTTCTGCACACCAGCACAATCCAGGGCACCCCTGATAATATGGTAGCGGACACCGGGCAGGTCCTTGACCCGGCCGCCCCGCACTAAAACCACCGAGTGTTCCTGTAGATTATGCCCGATCCCTGGAATATAGGAGGTCACCTCGATCCCGTTGGTAAGCCTTACCCGCGCCACTTTACGCAAAGCTGAGTTAGGCTTTTTCGGGGTGGTGGTATAAACCCTGGTACATACTCCCCGCTTCTGTGGGCATCCCTTTAGGGCGGGGGCCGAAGATTTTTGGGTCACCTTCTCCCGACCTTTGCGGACCAGCTGGCTGATGGTTGGCATGCTGACACACCTCCTTCCTCCAGATTATCGGACATAACCACGACCCACCCCTGTGTAAGCGGCGGTTAGTCTTCGATAACCGCCGCAGAGGCGCATTCCACTTCAATGTTGCAGGCTTTGCCCAGTTGGGACATGGAATCGACCTCAACAAGGGGTATAGCTTTGGCGCGACAGGCCTGGATGATGGGATCAATAACATGCCGTTCCGCGTTCATGGCCACGTAAACAACTTTAGCCTGCCCCCGATTAATGGCCTTCATGGTTTGCTTGGAACCCACCATCTTCTTGCGAGCGTTGGACAACCGGGCCAAGGGCATGCTCTCTCCCCCCAGAGAAATCCAGACACTCTCATATCTTATCATCAGTCACGAACGTTGTCAATATTTTCGTGACCCGCCGCGGCAGCCACAGGTTGCGTACCTTCCTGCTGATCCCCGGCCTCATTCTCCACCAGCTGGATGTTGCGGTAGCGGCTCATGCCCGTACCGGCCGGCACCAGCTTACCGATAATCACATTCTCCTTCAACCCCATCAGGGGATCCACTTTACCCTTAATGGCCGCCTCGGTTAATACACGGGTGGTTTCCTGGAAAGAAGCTGCCGAGAGGAACGAATCGGTGGCCAGAGAAGCCTTGGTTATACCCAGGAGCACCGGCCGGGCTACAGCCTCCTTCCCACCCTTCTCCCTGATCTTGCGGTTTTCGTCCTCCAGCTCAAACCGGTCGATCACCCCGCCGGGAAGCAGATCCGTATCCCCGGGATCCTCCACTTTGACTTTACGCAGCATCTGACGAATCATTACCTCAATATGCTTATCGTTGATATCCACGCCCTGCAGGCGGTAGACACGCTGCACTTCGTGCAGCAGGTAGGTATAGACGCCGTGCAGCCCCTTAATCTTTAAGAGGTCATGGGGGTTAATGGAACCCTCGGTCAGCTCATCCCCGGCGGCCACCCGGTCCCCGGCACTGACCTTGAGCCGGGCGCCGTAGGGAATCTGGTAGGTGTATTTTTCACCGCTGTCGGTGGTGATCTCCACCTCACGGCGTCCTTTGACCTCCCGCACGTCCACCACGCCGTCGGCTTCGGCAATCACCGCCTGCCCTTTGGGGCGCCGGGCCTCAAAGAGTTCCTCCACCCTGGGGAGACCCTGGGTGATGTCGTCACCGGCCACGCCCCCGGTGTGGAAAGTGCGCATGGTCAACTGGGTACCCGGCTCACCAATGGACTGGGCCGCGATAATGCCCACGGCCTCACCAATGTCCACCATGCGCCCGGTAGCCAAGTTACGGCCGTAACACTTCACACACACGCCGTAACGGGTTTTGCAGGTGATTACCGAACGGATCCATACTTCCTTAATGCCGGCGTTGACGATTTGCCTGGCCCGTTCTTCGTTAATCTCTTCATCGGCCCGCACCAGCACTTCCCCGGTTTCGGGATTGACTATATCGTTTAAGGCCACCCGGCCCACCAGGCGGTCCTCCAGCTTTTCAATTACCTCGGTGCCGTCCTTGATTTCCTGCACCAGAATGCCTTCGCCGGTGCCGCAATCCTCTTCCCGGACAATGACATCCTGGGCCACGTCCACCAGGCGCCGGGTCAGGTAACCGGAGTCGGCGGTACGCAGGGCCGTATCAGCCAGACCCTTACGGGCACCGTGGGTGGAAATAAAGTATTCCAGAACGGTCAATCCTTCCCGGAAGTTGGCCTTAATGGGCACGGGGATGATCCGGCCGGAAGGATCGGCCATTAACCCCCGCATACCGGCCAGCTGGCGAATTTGCTGGATGTTACCCCGGGCACCGGAATTGGCCATCATGTATACGGGGTTGAATTTGTCCAGGATATTCAACAGTGCCCTGGTTACCTTGTCGGTAGCCTCATTCCAGATCGTGATGATCTTGCGGTAGCGCTCCTCCTCGGTGATCAGCCCCCGGCGGTACTGGGTTTCCACTGTTTCCACCTGCTTTTCCGCATCCGCCAGGATTTCCTTTTTCTCCGGGGGGATGATGATGTCGGAAGTGCTGATGGTGATCCCGGCCCTGGTGGCAAAGTGAAAGCCCAGTTTCTTAATGCCGTCCAGCATGTTGGCCGTGGCTGAATACCCCAGCTTGCGGTAACAGTCGTCCACCAGCTGCACCAGGCTCTTCTTGTCCATCACAGTGTTCAAATAGCCCAGTTCATCGGGGACCACTTCATTAAAAATGATCCTGCCCACGGTGGTTTCCAGCCGTTCCCCGTTGGGCTGGCGCACCTGAATCCGCGCCTGCAGGCTCACGGCCCCGTTGTAATAGGCCATGATGGCTTCCTCGTAATCCCTGAAGACCTTCCCCTCACCGGGGGCACCGGGTTTTTCCATGGTGAGGTAGTAGCAACCCAGGACCATGTCCTGCGTGGGAATGGCCACGGGACGGCCGTCCTTGGGGTTCAGTATGTTATGGGCCGAAAGCATGAGCAACCGGGCTTCGGCCTGGGCCTCGGCCGACAGGGGTACGTGCACGGCCATCTGGTCGCCGTCAAAGTCGGCATTATAGGCCGTGCAGACCATGGGGTGGATCTGGATGGCCCGGCCCTCCACCAGGACGGGCTCAAAGGCCTGAATCCCCAGCCGGTGAAGCGTCGGGGCCCGGTTCAAGAGCACCGGGTGCTCCTTGATCACTTCCTCCAGCACATCCCACACTTCCGGACGCACCCGTTCCACCATGCGCTTGGCGCTCTTGATGTTATGGGCGTAGCCCTTGTTTACCAGCTGCTTCATGACAAAGGGCTTGAACAGCTCCAGGGCCATTTCCTTGGGCAGACCGCACTGGTGCAGTTTCAGGGTGGGACCGACCACAATCACCGAACGGCCGGAGTAGTCCACCCGCTTGCCCAGAAGGTTCTGGCGGAAACGCCCCTGCTTGCCCTTTAACATGTCGCTCAAGGATTTCAAGGGACGGTTCCCCGGACCGGTAACCGGACGCCCCCGGCGGCCGTTGTCAATGAGGGCATCCACCGCTTCCTGGAGCATTCGCTTTTCGTTCCGGACGATAATATCGGGAGCTCCCAGATCCAGAAGGCGCTTCAGCCGGTTGTTCCGGTTAATCACCCGCCGGTACAGGTCATTTAAATCCGAGGTGGCAAAACGGCCTCCATCAAGCTGGACCATGGGCCGCAGCTCCGGAGGAATTACCGGAATGACATCTAAAATCATCCACTCCGGCCGGTTGCCGGACTTGCGAAAAGCTTCCACCACTTCCAGGCGGCGAATGGCCCGCACCCGGCGCTGACCGCTGACCTCCCGCAATTCCTGGCGCAGTTCCTTGCTCATTTGATCAAGATCGATCTCGGCCAGGAGCTCCTTGATTGCCTCGGCGCCCATCCCCGCCTTAAAGGCATTGCCGTATTTCTCCCGGTACTCCCGGTACTCCGTTTCCGTAAGCAACTGTTTTTTAAGCAGGGGGGTGTTACCGGGATCAATAACAATGTAAGAAACAAAGTAAAGCACTTTCTCCAAAGCCCGGGGCGACATATCCAGCAGTAAACCCATGCGGCTGGGAATACCTTTAAAATACCAGACATGGGAAACGGGGGCGGCCAGTTCAATATGTCCCAGGCGTTCCCGGCGTACCTTAGAGCGGGTGACCTCCACGCCACACCGATCACAAACCACTCCCTTGTAGCGTACCCGCTTGTACTTGCCGCAATGGCATTCCCAGTCCCTGGTGGGACCGAAAATACGCTCGCAAAAGAGGCCGTCCCGTTCCGGTTTCAATGTCCGGTAGTTAATGGTCTCCGGCTTTTTTACCTCGCCGCTGGACCACTGGCGGATCTGGTCCGAGGACGCCAAGCCAATGCGGATACGGTCAAAATTATTCAAATCCAGCAAAGGATCCCTCTCCCTTCGCTAAGAATATCGCCGGTTCATGATGGGGTCACACTAAAAGCGCTCTGATTCCGTTTCCTCCTCATCCAGATCCAGAACGTCATCCGGTAAATCGCCTGTGAAGTCATCCTCTCCTACTTCCAGGTTCACATCCACTTCCTCTTCTTCCTCTGACGATTCTGCCCCGGAAACATAACCCTTTTCCGGCAGCGGTTCCTCAGTATGGATGTCAAGACCGAGATCTCTGGCCGTTTCCTGCATGTCCTCTTCCACCTCTTTGATCTCTATCTCCTCGTTATCCTCCGAAAGAACCTTCACATCCAGCCCCAGGCTCTGCAACTCCTTAATCAATACCTTGAAGGACTCGGGCACACCCGGTTCGGGCACGTTCTCACCCTTGACAATGGCCTCGTAGGTCTTGACCCGGCCCACCACATCGTCGGATTTTACGGTGAGAATCTCCTGCAGGGTGTAGGCCGCGCCGTAGGCCTCCAGGGCCCAAACCTCCATTTCGCCGAAGCGCTGGCCGCCGAACTGCGCCTTTCCGCCCAGGGGCTGCTGGGTAACCAGAGAATAGGGACCGGTGGAACGGGCGTGGATCTTGTCGTCCACCAGGTGGGCCAGTTTTAACATGTAGAGATAGCCCACCGTAATCGGGTTGTCAAAAGGCTCTCCCGTACGCCCGTCGTAAAGGGTTATTTTACCGTCCCTGGGCAGACCCGCTTTTTCCAAAAATTCCAGAATATCTTCTTCCGTAGCGCCGTTAAACACCGGTGTCGAGACATGGTAGCCCAGCACCCTGGCCGCCCAGCCCAGGTGAGTTTCCAGCACCTGACCCAGGTTCATCCGGGAGGGCACACCCAGCGGGTTTAAGACGATCTCCACTGGCGTACCGTCGGGAAGGAAGGGCATGTCCTCTTCCGGCAGGATCCGGGCAATAACCCCCTTGTTCCCGTGGCGGCCCGCCATTTTGTCCCCCTCGGAAATCTTGCGCTTCTGGGCCACATACACCCTGACCAGCTGGTTAACCCCGGGAGGAAGCTCGTCACCGTTTTCCCGGGAAAAGACTTTGACGTCCACCACCTTACCGGATTCGCCGTGGGGCACCCTTAAAGAAGTATCCCGCACTTCCCGGGCCTTCTCACCAAAGATGGCCCGCAGCAGGCGCTCCTCGGCGGTGAGCTCGGTTTCTCCCTTTGGCGTAACCTTACCGACCAGAATATCGCCGGGGCGTACTTCCGCACCCACCCGGATAATTCCCCGCTCGTCCAGATCTTTTAAGATCTCCTCACCCACGTTGGGAATATCCCTGGTGATTTCCTCAGGACCGAGCTTGGTATCCCGGGCGTCGCACTCATACTCTTCAATATGAATGGAAGTAAAATAGTCTTCCTTGACCAGCTTTTCGCTCACCAGGATGGCGTCTTCGTAGTTATAACCCTCCCACGGCATGAAGGCCACCAGCACGTTGCGGCCCAAAGCCAGTTCTCCCTGGTCGGTGGAAGGTCCGTCGGCAATCACCTGTCCCGCCTCCACCCGGTCCCCCTTATACACAATGGGCTTTTGATTGATGCAGGTGCCCTGGTTGGAACGGGCAAACTTAATCAGCTTGTAGTAGTCGACGGTACCCTTATCGGTGCGCACCACAATCTCGTTGGCCGTTACCCGCTCCACCACGCCGCTGTTTTTAGCAATGACCACCACTCCGGAATCCCGGGCGGCTTTGTACTCGAGCCCCGTACCCACCAGGGGGGCCTGAGCCTTAATTAAAGGTACGGCCTGGCGCTGCATGTTGGCGCCCATCAGTGCCCGGTTGGCATCGTCGTGCTCCAGGAAGGGAATCAAGGAGGTGGCCACGCTGAAAACCTGCTTGGGAGAAACGTCCATGTAGTCAACCTTGTCCGTGGGCACCACCAGGATTTCATGGCCGTGGCGGGCATTGACCCGTTCCTCAATAAAGTAGCCATTTTCATCCAGGGGTACGTTGGCCTGGGCAATGACCAGATCCTCTTCCTCATCGGCAGTGAGATAGACGATCTCGTCCGTAACCCGCCGCTCTTCCTTGTTCACCTTACGATAGGGCGTTTCAATAAAACCAAAGTGATTGATCCGGGCATAGCAGGAGAGAGACCCAATCAGACCGATGTTTGGACCTTCCGGGGTCTCTATGGGGCACATGCGCCCGTAGTGGGAATGGTGCACGTCCCGCACCTCAAAGCCCGCCCTTTCCCGGCTTAAGCCACCGGGTCCCAGGGCCGAAAGGCGCCGCTTATGGGTTAACTCGGCCAGGGGGTTCGTCTGATCCATAAACTGGGAAAGCTGGCTGGAACCAAAAAACTCCTTGATGGCCGCCACCACCGGCCGGATGTTAATCAACACCTGGGGGGTAATCACATCCACGTCCTGGATGGTCATCCTTTCCCGCACCACCCGTTCCATGCGGGACAAACCAATGCGGAACTGGTTCTGCAGCAGTTCCCCCACCGAACGCAGACGCCGGTTACCCAGGTGATCGATGTCATCCACCTGGCCCTCCCCATCCATTAAACGAAGCAGGTATCTGATGGTGGCAATAATATCCTCGGGGGTCAGCTCCCGGATAAATTCGCGGTTTTTGGGCACCTCCCGGTTCAGGTAACGGTCCCACTCCGTTGGTCCCTGACCGTCATCTTTAAAACGGTAGAGCACATCATGCTTTAACTTTTTCCATATCTTATAACGGCCCACATTGGCCAGGTCATAGCGTTTGGGATCAAAGAACAACGAGTGGAGCAGTGAACGGGCACTCTCCACCGTGGGGGGTTCACCGGGCCGTAATCGTTTATAGATTTCTACCAGGGCTTCTTCCTCGGAATCGGTGTTGTCCCTGGTTAAGGTTTCCTGGATATATTTATTGCCGTCAAACAGGTCAATGATCATCACATTGGACCCGTAACCCAGAGCACGCACCAGGACGGTAACTGGAATCTTGCGGGTGCGGTCAACCCGTACGAAAACATGGTCGTTGACATCGGTTTCAAATTCCAGCCATGCCCCCCGGTTGGGGATAATGGTGGCCGTATAGATTTTCTTGCCGCTGGGGTCAGGCTGCTCGGCAAAGTAAACCCCGGGGGAACGCACCAGCTGGCTGACAATCACCCGTTCGGCGCCGTTGATGATAAAGGTACCTTTTTCGGTCATCAGGGGGAAGTCGCCCATAAAGACTTCCTGTTCTTTGACCTCTCCCGTCTCTTTATTAATCAGGCGTACCTTCACCCTTAAGGGTGCCGCATAGGTGACGTCCCTTTCTTTACACTCTTCCACCGAGTATTTCGGTTCGCCTAGGGTATAGTCCAGGAACTCCAGTACCAGATTGCCGGTAAAATCCTGGATCGGTGAAACATCCTGGAATACTTCCCGCAAACCCTCCCGCAAAAACCAGTCGTAGGAGTTGCGCTGCACTTCAATCAGGTTGGGCAAGTCCAAAACTTCCCGGAGCTTGCTAAAACTCCACCTGGCCCTGGTTCCGGCATTTGCAGTATTCATTGAGAGCCTCACACCCCCCAAAATTAAAAAACAACGAAAAGCAAGGTTTTCCAGAAAACCTCGCTTTCCTACGAAAATTATAAAAAAGCTATGCCAGGATATTATTTCCGCAAAAGCGATCATTCATACGTATACGTAAAATGATATGCCACCGGTTCATGCATAGATACGGACGTTTAGGAATAATAGCACATTCACAACGGATTGTCAAGGGCTAATTGGCAAAAGTCCGTGTCAAGATCTAGTAGGTATCTCTACAAAAAATTTTCCCGTTATGAGACCTCACCGCTCAAAAACACTAGCTTCAAGGCAGCGGCCTTGACATCCACCCCGCAGGTGGTCAGACAAACCCACCGACGGGGC
>DYEX01000106.1 GCA_020725525.1 Desulfovirgula sp. | reverse complement strand
TAGGTTTCCACCACGGCCTGCACCGATTGGGAGTGAAGGCCGTATTTGCCTTTGAGCAGCGCTTTAATTGCACCTTCGCTCAGCCAGTAACCATACCTGCCGTATATGGTGCGGTGGATGTTGCAGGCGGCGTTCCAGACTTTGGCCGCTTCCATTTGCAGGTTGCGGGCTAAAAGAGTTTGCTCCGGATTAAGGTGCAGGGGAAACTTTTCCACCAGGATGTCTGCGGCTTGCCCCGGGGAATGAGCTTTCAGTTTCTTGACCGCATTGTTTTTGCACCGGCTCACCCGGTTTCACCTCCTTCCGGAATGATTTTTGAGCTTCGATGTATTTGCGGATAGTTTCGGCGCTTACATTACCGGCCGTACCGATATAGTAACCTCTGCTCCACATCCCGCTGCCCCAGAAGTATTTTTTCTTAAGGCCGGGAAAGGCAGAGAATATTTTGTTGGCGGTGATGCTTTTGAGTTTCCGTACAATACCGGTAGGGGCCACCGTGGGCGGAGCCGATAGGAAAATGTGCAGGTGATCCGGCATGGTTTCCATCTGGATGAGTGTGTATCCGTAAGTGTTGCAGATTTCTTGAATTGTCAGTTTTACGGTGTCTTCCACCCTGCCGGTAATTACCTTATGCCGGTATTTTGGGCAAAACACGATATGGTAATTGATGTTATAGACGCAGTGGTTCGTTTTTCCATTCATAGCATGATTATAGCACTAGAACGGGTGTTTGTGAATACACTTGTTGCCCTAACGGGCGACGCCCCTTTCATCCCACGGGACAAGCCCGTGGGTTTTCAGGGGCGGATTCCTATAAAATAAAAAGCAAGGAACTGGAAGAGTTGAAGCGGAAGTTTGGAGAGCAGTAAATCTTTGTTACTTATCCCCGACCTTTCTAGTAACTACCAGATAATAGCTTTCGATCTCGGGAACGGTTATTGATTGCCCCAGGACGGCCCGGTATGTCCTGGGGCCTTTGACTGTTCCCCAGATTTCAACGGTGTCATTTTCGAGAACCCGACCAGCAGAATCTTTACGTGTAATCCAGACAATCTCAGGATTCAGGATAAATTTATCCGGTTTCGGTTTCGCCACATTAATCCGAAGAACCGGTGGGTTTTCGATTACCTGGACAACATCGCCGACGCAGTGAACGCGGGTCCCTTTATATTTTTCCGTGTTTCTGGCTAACTCATCGTATGGTAGATCTACAGCGGTAGCCTTAAACTCTTCAAACGGGATGGTTGTTACGGGTGATGTCGTAAGGCTATGACTGGTGAGGCTCCCAATGAGCACCAATGAAGCAAAAAGGATACCAGCGACAAGGAGGAAGGTTTTAAGCGAGAATCTTTTCTTTTTCGTTGTGTAACTGCGTATCTGCTTGAGGTAGGTATCCCGGTAAATCGGCTCTGCCTTAAAGGTATCATCGAGCAACCAGTGGCCGCAGTGTACGCAGTATTTTACGTGTTTGGGATTAATTGTTTTGCACGTCGGGCACCGGTAGCCGAGAAGGTCATCATCTTTCATTTTTCATCACCCCCTTACTATTTAACTTTCAGTCCCCTTGTCGCCGGGTCAACGGGTGCAACTGCTGCCTCTTCATAACGCTGCGCAGGCGTATTCCGGCTTTCAGTCCCCTTGTCGTCGGGTCAACGGGTGCAACTGGGCACGGAGTTTACGGGACCAGTGCCAGGCGGCCTTTCAGTCCCCTTGTCGTCGGGTCAATGGGTGCAACCGCATGAGGTACACGCCAGCGAATTTCGCCGTTTCGTGCCTTTCAGTCCCCTTGTCGTCGGGTCAATGGGTGCAACCTGCTGAACCGGATAGTGCCGACAGGCGGGATAAGTACTTTCAGTCCCCTTGTCGTCGGGTCAATGGGTGCAACGGGGTTAACCGTTGTCGGCATGGGCCAGGGCTTCACCTTTCAGTCCCCTTGTCGTCGGGTCAATGGGTGCAACCTGGGTATATCGGGCCACCGGGTGCATGTTATCCGGGCACTTTCAGTCCCCTTGTCGTCGGGTCAATGGGTGCAACGGCTAAGATCGCTCAAACTGACCTTCACTACCTTGGCCTTTCAGTCCCCTTGTCGTCGGGTCAATGGGTGCAACGCATACGGCAGGCGTTTCAGCTGATTAGCATCTTTGGCTTTCAGTCCCCTTGTCGTCGGGTCAATGGGTGCAACCCCCGCATTATGCGAAGTCATTTTCAATAGATAATCTTTCAGTCCCCTTGTCGTCGGGTCAATGGGTGCAACCGGAGCTGGCCGGGGCCGCCGGTGCCCTGGTCCTGGACTTTCAGTCCCCTTGTCGTCGGGTCAATGGGTGCAACGGCCCTGGCCGCCAGGGGTGTGGATGAGGGCCTGATCCCTTTCAGTCCCCTTGTCGTCGGGTCAATGGGTGCAACGCTTCAATCTCGTCCCGGTCGTAGTCGATGTAGATGCTTTCAGTCCCCTTGTCGTCGGGTCAATGGGTGCAACAACGGCAGGCGTTTTACACCGAAACCGTCTTGCCGTTGACTTTCAGTCCCCTTGTCGTCGGGTCAATGGGTGCAACGACAACCTTGGGGTGTACGCCCTGGCGAAGAAGGACTTTCAGTCCCCTTGTCGTCGGGTCAATGGGTGCAACCAGCTCCGGTGCGGCCATGATTAGCGCCTTATTCTTCTTTCAGTCCCCTTGTCGTCGGGTCAATGGGTGCAACGTGGGAGCCAAACCGTGGTGATTTATACTATAAGTTCTTTCAGTCCCCTTGTCGTCGGGTCAATGGGTGCAACTGGACGTAGAGCAGCAGCTCCAGAAAATCACCCAGGAACTTTCAGTCCCCTTGTCGTCGGGTCAATGGGTGCAACGCCTGGACATCATTTACGAATATGCGCAGCCAGACGGCCTTTCAGTCCCCTTGTCGTCAGGTCAATGGGTGCAACCGACCATCGCTGCCGGGGACGGCATCGAGCTGGTCTTTCAGTCCCCTTGTCGTCGGGTCAATGGGTGCAACATTTAAAAGGACAATCAGGAGCAATTTTAGAAGCTCTCCACTTTCAGTCCCCTTGTCGTCGGGTCAATGGGTGCAACGCCAGCATATGATATTCTTTCTGATTTAGCTCATAAACTTTCAGTCCCCTTGTCGTCGGGTCAATGGGTGCAACTTTGATAAGACTTAGTTTTGAGCGTAAGTTTTACGGTACTTTCAGTCCCCTTGTCGTCGGGTCAATGGGTGCAACGTCGGCCAGCGCGTCCCCCCTGAACACCTGTTTTGCAACTTTCAGTCCCCTTGTCGTCGGGTCAATGGGTGCAACCCATCTTTGCTATAGATAGTGTTATTCCAGTACCTGCCTTTCAGTCCCCTTGTCGTCGGGTCAATGGGTGCAACCGCTTAAAACCAGCTTCTTTTGCTTCGTCTGCTGTTTTAACTTTCAGTCCCCTTGTCGTCGGGTCAATGGGTGCAACTGGGTATTCGGCGTTTCGGAGGAAATCCTCGGGTACTTTCAGTCCCCTTGTCGTCGGGTCAATGGGTGCAACGATAGTGCCTATTATCCCACCTATAGCGGCTCTATTACCTTTCAGTCCCCTTGTCGTCGGGTCAATGGGTGCAACGTTACCCTTTTTCGCCAATACTTGCTCCTTAAAAACTTTCAGTCCCCTTGTCGTCGGGTCAATGGGTGCAACAGATGGTCATCATGCAGGTGGTGATGACCAGGGAGACTTTCAGTCCCCTTGTCGTCGGGTCAATGGGTGCAACCTCCGGCAGCGGCTGGCCGCAGGTGGGGCAGACGGCTTTCAGTCCCCTTGTCGTCGGGTCAATGGGTGCAACGGTATTAGGTGCTTTGCCCAGGCTGCCAGAACTTGCTCTTTCAGTCCCCTTGTCGTCGGGTCAATGGGTGCAACCCAGGTGGTCCAGGGCCAGCTAGTGGGCTATCAGGCTTTCAGTCCCCTTGTCGTCGGGTCAATGGGTGCAACTCCGGTGTTACCTCCAGCCTGTCCAGCCCGGTCTTAAACTTTCAGTCCCCTTGTCGTCGGGTCAATGGGTGCAACCAATTGCGTCTGGTTTACCTGGGAGTGCGCTTACCCTTTCAGTCCCCTTGTCGTCGGGTCAATGGGTGCAACTGTCGGCCTCCTAGTATCCGGTAATTGGGCTTATCTTTCAGTCCCCTTGTCGTCGGGTCAATGGGTGCAACTGCATTCCAGGAGTTGGTGCGAGCCCGAGTATTTTGACTTTCAGTCCCCTTGTCGTCGGGTCAATGGGTGCAACGGGGTACCAACACCTTGCGGCTCGCAAACACCATCCTTTCAGTCCCCTTGTCGTCGGGTCAATGGGTGCAACCGACCGCGATGGTGCAGTAAAAATCCAGCTGTTGTGCGGGCTGGCGGCTTTCTGATGCGGTTCCGGAAAGCCGTTTTTTTCGAAAATGGGTTTTCTGCACGAAAGCCGGGGGTATTTGCGAAAAGACCATAAGGCCGGTTATCCTTCAGATATTCATTT
>DYEX01000105.1 GCA_020725525.1 Desulfovirgula sp. | reverse complement strand
TGATGTACACGCGCCCTTTTCACTTTTCCCCGCCTTGCCGTCTCTCAGTTTACCTGTTTCCTCCCGCATCGTGCAGCCGGAGGACCATCGCCGCAGCTTCCGCCCGCGTAACGGGCTTCTCCGCCCGGAAAGTGCCGCCGGGGTAGCCGGCAGCAATCCCCTTCGCTACGGCAGCGCCCACGCTCGCCTTCGCCCAGCCCGGGATGGTACCGGCATCGGCGAACCTGAGCTCTGCCGGCGCTACGGTACCTACCTCATCCTTCCAGCACCTCCTTTTTTTATACCGTATTCCTGCTTACCATGAAGAGAATGACTATCAATCTCATCGATATAATTTTATAAAATCCCGGTTTTCCTGATTAACTGGTCGAGCCGGGATAAACAACCCGCTAACGGAAGGAATACAAGGGGGAACCAGTTTCTTAGCCCAGTCCCAGCAAACGCCCGCCCTGGTAGATGATCACCGCCACCAGCCATCCCAGGACGAGGCCGTAACCGACGGCAAAGGCCGTCCACTTCCATGAGTTTGTTTCCCGTTTAATGGCGCCGATGGTCGCCGCGCAGGGAATGTAAATCAGGTACATGGCCATAAAGGCATAGGCCGAAAGAGGAGTCCACTGCTGCTGGATGATGGGGATTAAACTTTCTGCTTCCTCACCCACACCGTAAATGACACCGAGAGTACTCACCACCACTTCTTTCGCTAAAAGGCCAAAGATCAGGGCAGCAGCAGCCTCCCAGGTACCAAACCCGGCAGGGGCAAAGACGGGGGCAAAAATGGCGCCCAGATGACCGATCAGGCTTTCCCTGCTGCCGGGTTCCGCGCCCCAGGGCAGCACAGAAAGAAGCCAGATCAGGACTACCACGCTGAAGATGATTGTACCGGCCTTACGCAGGAAGGCACTGCCACGTTCCCACATGTGAATCAGTGTTCCCCGCAAGGTGGGCATGCGGTATGGTGGAAGCTCCATTACAAAGGGAGCAGCCTCGCCTTTAAAGAGATAAGGTTTGAAAGACTTTGCCCATGATAATGGCCAGCACAATTCCCAAAAGGTAGATTGAAAAGACCACCAGACCCTGCCGGGCGCCAAAGAAGGCCCCGGCAAACAGCACATAAACAGGGAGACGGGCTGAGCAGGACATCAACGGGTTAATTAATATGGTAATCAACCTGTCCCGCTTGTTTTCCAGGGTACGGGTAGCCAGAATTGCCGGTACGTTGCAGCCAAAACCAATAAGCATGGGCATAAAGGATTTTTCCGTGCGTAACTGGACAGTTAAATTAGAGATTGCGTTCTATATTCGAGGCATCTACCACGTTAATAATGACATCCGGTTTTTCTCTTAAAATATAATTCAAATATAATTCCGGGCAATTATTTCATCCTCCGAAAAAGCACCCATGCTGTATGTGCCCGGCAG
>DYEX01000104.1 GCA_020725525.1 Desulfovirgula sp. | reverse complement strand
AGGGGTCTAATAGCCTCTTTCTCTTGGCATTGGGGTCTATAACCTCTGAGAGATAGAATTCGAAAAGGCCAAAAGCATCCGGGTCTCTACCGGCTTCAATCAATACTTTTTCCAGTGTTCTATATGCACCGGCGGCAAAAACGTTGGACCAACGCAGTGTAGTCATGCGACTAACTTGTTTGGGGTAAGCTCTTTGAAGAACTGAAAGAATTCGCCTGCTTACTATAAGAGTAAGTATGGCCGTCATTATCAGAGCTTCTACGACTTCCGGCTTGGCACTGCTTATTTGGTTGAGTGCATATGTACTTTTAAGTTCCTTGAAAAGCAATTCTATACTCCAGCGTGCCCGGTACATCAGGGCGATATCTTCAGCCGAAATCTTATCCGGTGGTATGTTGGTCAAATACAGGTGATATTCCTCTGTTTCTTTGTTCATTATGCCGACCAGGCGGTAAACCTCAGTTTTTAATGATGTTTTACCTTTTACATTGGGAACCCGAAAAGCAACTTCTACTTCTGCGTCAATAACCTGTCTTTTTAGGCTTTCCAAAAGAAACCTCAGTCTTTTTCCGGCCAGGTCTATCGAGTTTCCACGCCACTGGCGCAGGGATGACACTATGAGTGGGTTGGTGTTTTCCTTTAACCGGCTTACAAAATAGCCGCCGTGACCTTGAATTTGGCTGAAAAGGCTATATTTGAAGAAGCCCAAATCCAACAGTAAAATCCTGTCTTTAACCCAGTCACCTATCTTAAGGGTTTTAATTTCCGGTGTTCGTTCCGAATACAAGGCTACATGCTTGGGGCCAGCCACCAGGGCGCTTGCCACCACATGCATCTTTATGGCAGCCTTGGTATGATTGGTGCGGCAGGCTGGCCAATGGCCGGCAAGCTTTTCATGAAGCCTTAGAACGGTGCCATCTGCAACAACTAAATCCAGAAACCCTTTTAATTTTTCAGATAGCGCCCGGGTCGGTTCGGCTACCTGCTGTGTCAAGGCGTGGGTTATTGCTTCTTTAAGCAGAGCTACCAGGCGTGGTGTGAAACGATCATAAAATGCCGAAGGCACAATAGAGCTGGCT
>DYEX01000103.1 GCA_020725525.1 Desulfovirgula sp. | reverse complement strand
GCCGCCCCGTCGGTGGGTTTGTCTGACCACCTGCGGGGTGGATGTCAAGGCCGCTGCCTTGAAGCTAGTGTTTTTGAGCGGTGAGGTCTCATAACGGGAAAATTTTTTGTAGAGATACCTACTAGATCTTGACACGGACTACCGTTCCCCAACAGTTGACTGCAGAAGCAATGAGTGTTACAGTTAGCCTAAAGAAGTCATGTGTTAATCTAATTGCAGGGGTGCATAGGATGATGGTTAAAATAACTGTTCTGAGCGAAAATACTGTGGGTCTCCCAAACGGCCTGATCGGAGAGTGGGGTTTGGCCCTGCTGGTGGAAACAGCCGGAACGAAGATTCTTTTCGATACCGGTGAACGGGGAAACCTGCTGGCCAACGCCGCCGCCCTGGGGATAAACCTCCGGGAGGTTGATGCACTGGTAATGAGCCATGGCCACTACGATCATACCGGCGGTATGCGGGATTTCCTTCGCCTGCGCGGCCGTGTGCCAGTCTATGTTCATCCCGACTTTTTTGCCCTGCATTACGGCGCACCTCCCCGGGAACATTACATCGGAGTACCTTTCCGCCGGAAGGAACTGGAAAGCCTGGGGGCAGACTTTATTTTCGAGCAGGAACCGCAGCAGATTGCTCCAGGCCTCTGGGTAAGCGGGGAAGTACCGCGCAGGACCAGTTTTGAAAAGGGGGACAGCCGCCTCTTCTGCCTGGAAAACGGCCACAGGGTGCCCGATCCCTTTCGTGATGACATGAGCCTGTACTGTGTTACGGAAGAGGGGGTAGTGGTAATCCTGGGGTGTGCCCACGCGGGAGTGGTAAATATCGTGGAACACGCGCGGCAGGTAACCGGCGTCGACCGCATATACGGCATCATCGGCGGCACCCACCTGGGACCGGCACCCAAAGAACAACAGGAGGCTACCATAGCCTACCTGCAAAACCTCGACCTGAAGTTCCTGGCGGCCAATCACTGCACCGGCCTGCCGGTAATGGCCCGCCTGGCTGCTATATTTGGTCCCGTCTTTCATTTTGCACCGGCCGGCGCCAGTTTCATCCTGCCCCTGAAAGAGGGTGGTGAGGAATGAGCCTTGAAGAGGTGAGAAAAAGCCAGGGGCTCACGGCGCCAGCCATGGCCACCCGGGTAGGGATTACCATACGGGAACTGCTGGCCATCGAGAAAGGTCAACAATACCCCCGTTTATGCGTGGCCCAGAAATGGGCCAATGCCCTGGGGCTGAGTTTCGAGGAATTTTCCCGCCACTTCTATGAAAAAGCAGATCCGGGACAGTTGCTCGACTGCGAGCTGGAAGAAAATAAGCTGGAAGAGTAAACAGGAGGGTTGGCAGAGGTGAACATGAAACTTCACGAAGCAGTAGAGTTTTTCCTGGATAATTGGGACTTAATCCCCGTTCTTACCACCATAAAAGGAGACTATGCCGTCCCGGTTAAACCCAAGCGCGATCTATATCTGGTGGTGGAAAAAAACGCTCCGGGGATCTTTCTGGCCCGCCTGTCCCCGGATTTAATGCGCTTAAAACCGCTGGATGAGCCGAGTAGCGATGAGGCCCGCCAGTACATTTACCGGCGTCTGAAAGAGGCCAACCTTGTAAAAGAGACCAGCTTTACTCAGTAATCTTCTCCAGACCTCAACACAAATGTCCCTGAAAGGTTCAAGGTGTTGGGTAAAGGGATTTATTTTTAAGCCCCGGGGGTCCCGGGGCTACCCTATTCCTGCTCCAGTCCTCTCAGCAGAGCATTTGCATTTTTCCCCAGCACATCGCTGTTGTAACCGCCCTCAAGGACGGCAAATACCCTTCCCCGGCATTTTTCCCGGGCAAAAGTGCCGATTATTTTCCCGGCGATCTCGTAATCTTCGGTTTTCAACAACCGGCCCCAATCGGCTTCGTGCCGGTCAAACCCGGCGGAAACGGCGACCAGGTCAAAGTCCCCCCGGCAGGTGAGCTCCAAATCGCGCAAAAACCTTTCCCGGCTCAGACCTTCCACGTGATGATACACCACTTCCGGCACGCGGGCAAAAATATTGGCCGTACCATCACCGTAATGCAGGTCTATGTCGATGATCAACGCCCTGTTGATTTCTCCCCGGCGCCTTAACCTTTCCACAGCTATGGCGATATTATTAAACCAGCAAAAACCCCAGCTGGAATCCGGGCTGGCGTGGTGCCCGGGCGGTCTAATCAAACCGAAAGCCATTTCTCCCTGCATGGCCAGCTCCGAGGCTAAAATGGCCCCGCCGGCTGCCAGAAGGGCAATTTCGTAAGTGTGAGGCCACTGTTTTATCCTCTCCAGGTGTCTCCGGGTATGCACCAGCAGCACATCATCCTCGGCAGCCGGCCGGGGTTCGACAAAGGGAAATGATTGGGCCAGTTCTTCCACCATCAGGTCCAATCTCCCTGCTGCCGCCGCCGGGTCGGAAGCATAAACTTCCTTATAACGTTCGTGAAAGACCACCTTCACTGTCTTTCCCTCCCCCAACGTTTAAATAAAGTTGTTCCAGGAGTATGCCTCAAATCCATCCGCCGCGAGAAAGGGGTTACCCTCGCTTCCCCGGATGCCGTAACGTCGCGTGCTGCGTCGTTTGCCTGGGATCGGTGCACTGCCCCCTGTGACGTGATTTCGCTCTAACAACATTATACCGGATTCTATCAACGTCAAACAACACTGTTGGCGTAACAGTAAAGACAGCCCGAGGGGCAGGTCATGTTGTACCAGCCGATATCTATGGAATGGGTACAGCTGCATAAAGCCCTCTGGCCTTTAGCTTTATCCAGGCGGCACTTTTCGCCTGCAGGATGCAGGGCACTGAACAACTCGCCGTCAATGCACCGGGAAACGGGTACGCCCGGGACGCAGCAGCCATAAAGGGTTCCCCCCTGAGCGGCCGCTACAGCGGAAAGTTTGCCCCAAACCTGCCGCCGCTCTTCCGCTGTGAGGGGGATGACTTCCCACCCGTGGCGCCCAAGACGCCGCCGCACCTTGGGGTAAAGCTCCACAAAGGAGGCGGAAAAAGTGACCACACCCATGTCAGCCGCCGTCCGGATTACCTGCGCAGCCGTTTCAAGGTTAGAAAAAAATTCCTTACCGCGCCTGAAGACCACCAGCGGGTCGGGACGCACCCGCAGGCGCCGGGGATCACCGAGAAATTCGATGAGGGACGGAATTTGCGCCAGCACCGCCTCCGGTCTGGCAACCCGGGGTTCCACCAATGTGCCGCCCAATCCCGTCACCGTGAGGTGTACATACACCTGAGAGTACATACTGAGCACCGTACGCAATTTAAGCAGCACCGTTTCCGGAAACCTGGTCCAGACCACTACGGTATGTACCCGCTCCGGCGGGTAGCGAGCCAGAAGAAGAGCAGCAAGCCTTTCAGCATAAAAATAAGGCTCGGTCCGGCGGGAGAGGCTGACTACTACTTTGGATCCCTGAATTGTCCCGCACAATTGAAATCTCCCTCCCAGATTTTTCGGTAAAGCATACGTAAAACTTAAAGAAGGAATTGTGTCAGGGATAACGAATTAAGAAAGGAGCTGGACAACAACTTTTTAATTTGACTTTTTAATTTGATTGGAGGCAATTAGAAAGTGAATTTAGAGACCAGTATAAACAAAACCCGGGCGGATTTTCGGACTACTGTACTGGCATACCTGGAAGTAACCAAGCCCCGTTCCGTGGTCCTGCTGGTCTTTACGGCACTGGCTACCATGGTGGTGGCAAGTGCCATAAACGGGCCTGTTTCATTGTCCCAGCTTGTTACAGCCATGGTAGCGGTAACTTTAGCCTGCGCCGGCGCCAATGCCGTCAGCTGTTACATCGACCGGGATCTCGACGCCAGTATGACCCGGACCCAAAAACGCCCCATTCCCGACGGAAGAATTAATCCACCGGTGCGGGCCCTGTACTGGGGGCTGCTGCTCTTTGTTTCTTCCCTCTTCCTCGGCTGGAGGGTAAACCCCGTTGCTTTCGCCTGCCTCTGGGGAGGCATGATCGGATACGTCGGCATCTACAGCCTCTGGTTGAAACGCAGGAGTTCCTGGAATATTATTCTGGGCGGTTTTTCCGGCGGCCTGCCGGCACTCTTCGGATGGACTGCCGTAACGGGTAAGGTGGATTTGCTGCCTCTTCTCATAGCCGCCCTGGTCGTATTGTGGATTCCCAACCACATATGGAGCCTGGCCTTCTTTTATAAGGAGGACTACGCTAAAGTCAAAGTACCCATGCTTCCGGTGGTCTGTGAAGCCAGAAAGGCCCTGCACTGTCTTTTAAGCACGGTCATTTTGATGGTTATCCTGTCCATGCTGATCTACTTTGCCGGGCCCTGGGGGGCAGTTTATCCCGGTGCGGCCCTGCTGACCGGGTTAGCCGCCATCGGGTTAAGCACTTACGTATACCTCCGTCCTACCCGTCAAAACGCCTGGCTCCTGTTTAAGTTCTCCAGCCCCTACCTGTTCTTGCTCTTTTTAAGCATGATGGTTGACGTGTGGCTTTAGGCGAGGGAGGCAAAATGGATATCCTTAAGCTGGCTCTTGTTCAATTCCCTCGAAGTAACACGGATTTAGAGAAAAATATCTGCCAGATGCAAGTTTATTTAACGCAGATTGCTCCGAACACCGATATCATCTTGATGCCGGAAGACTGGCTGGGCCCCAATGTGATTGGTCTCGAGCAGTACCAGGAAATTGTGGAAATATTGTTCCAGGGGCTAAAAAATAAAGGCTGCCTGCTGGTTTCGGGGGCCCAGTACGTGCAACACCAGGGGCGCATATACTCTCGGGGTATGTTTTGGGGCGGGGACGTGGCCGCCCCCGTTTATTTTGAAAAACATTTCCCCTCCCAGGCCATTGGGGAAAGGGGCTATGTAACCCCCGGTTCCCTGTTGCCCATAGTGGAGCACCGGGGCGTGACGGTGGGAGCGGTGGTTTGCGTGGACCTCATGTACCCTGAAATAGCCCGCAACCTGGCCTTAAGAGGTGCTCTTTTAATCCTCAACCCGGCCAACATCCCGGCCGCCAGGATGCCCCTGTGGCACAGCGTGGGCATTACCAGGGCCTGCGAAAACACCGTCTTTGTGGCCATGGCCAACAACACCCACACCAGCTATCCCGACGGCCGGGAAGTGCGGGGGGAAAGCTTTGTCGCCTTCCCCGACGGCTGCACCTTTTTAACCTGCGGCCAAGAACCTGGGGTTTTTTACTTTGAAATTGACCTGTTCAGGGTTAAACGCACAAGGCAGAGATGGCCCTACCTGGAAGACGTAAAAAGGAAGCAAAACGAGTACCTGAAAGGAGGGGGGAACGCCTGCTTTAAAAAGAGTACGAATCCGAATCCGTGATCCATGTACGGGAATCGTGTCTGGCCGGTTACCCAAAAACACCTGGCCTGATTAGTCATCCGACCATCTTTTCTGTTCAATTCCAGCTTCCCCTCTGTTACCATCCCCTGGTATATTCGCCGGCACAGGGGATGCAGGCAAATTTGCCATCCCGCACCCTGGCCCGGGCCTCGGACACCGGTTCGCCGCAGAAGGCACAGGTTACGGAATTAAAAATGCGCGCCTTCGGCGGCAGTTCTACCTTTACATGTTGCACTGCACAAAACTCATCCGGCGGAGCCTCGAGGATATACCGGATGCGCTGTTCTTGATGCTCCCGGAACAGCTCCCGTTCCCTCTCATCGGCGGTGCCGGCAAATACCTTTTCCCTTATGGCCCGGAACTCATCGTTTTGCCGCCACGCGCCCCCCTTGACCGAAACGCGTACCGCCTTGCCGCTTTCCCGGCAGATAAAGGTAAACACGTGCTTGCCGTGATCCCGGTACAGCAAATTGCCCTTACCCAGGGTGCAGCCGGTAAGTACCATCACTGCATCCACACCGCAGGCATCGTTCTCCACAATGGCCACCAGTTCTTCGTCCTCCGCCCGGTGCCCGGCCAGCTCTTGCAGGCCGATTTTTGCCGCCCGGTAGCCCACGGCCAGGCCGGGGCAGGAATGCCCGTGAAACTCCACGCATTTTTCCCAATCACTTTTTTCCACACACATAACTGCTCACTCCCTCGCCGTAATATCCACGTGTAAGTTTATTCTACCCCGGTGGGTAGAATATCCTGCCTTAACTGAAAAATTGTACAATAATGACAGTCTGGATTGTTCCGCGCCCGGGGCAATCTGTTCCACCATTTCTTTTCTGAAATTACTGGCCCTCCGTCCTTCGCTTTTGCTTTTTATTTGCCCTTTTTCAGGGCACAATAGACTGAGATGGTTGTAAGTACAGGGGGTGCTGGCGATGAAGAAATCAGGAAATATTATTCTCGGCCTGGGGTTAATTGCCGTCGTCGTATCGCTTTCTCTCTTATACGCCGGACACAAAACAATCCTGCCCGTTCTGGGCCTGCGGCAGGTTTTACGCCCGGTTGATGATGAACTGGTCGTGGGAAGGGCATATACCATTAAAGATGAAAAGGGCAGCCTCATAACCAGGATTTCCCGCCGGGTACATGTGGGGGATGAAATCATTACCGCAGAGGGAAAGCACTACCGCGTGCAAAAAGTGGACGGAGAACTGGCTACAGCCCGATTTCTGGGAATGGACAGGGATCTGCTGGCCTATAACGAACTTTTTTCCAAAATGGAACTGCCGGCGGCGGCACCGGTTCGGAACAACCGGCCGGTGGTTATTTATCACACGCACAGCGACGAATCTTATCTCCCTTCCGACGGCAGCGCCTCCATTCCTTTCCGTGGCGGCATTTTTCAGGTCGGTGATTCCTACACGCATAGTTTAGCCAGTGATGGGGCCAGAGTCCTGCATGATAAAACCCCCCACGATCCCCATGACGACAACGCTTACTACCGGTCGCGCCGGACGGCAGTGCAGTTACTGCAAAAGAACCCCATAGCCATCTTCGATGTCCATCGTGATGGGGTGGATGACCCTGAGTTCTACCGGCGAATCGTCTCCAACGAACAGGTGGCCCAGATGCGCTTCGTCGTGGGGCGGCAGAACCCCCACATGGCGGCCAACCTGGATTTTGCCAAACGCTTGATGGCCTATGCCAACAAAATGCACTGGCCGATTGCTAAGGACATCTTTGTGGCTGAAGGAAATTACAATCAGGATCTCCTGCCCACCGCCATTTTAATTGAAGCCGGCACCTACACCAACCGCAAAGAAGAAGCCATGCGCGGGATTGACCTGCTGGCGGATGCAGTCCCGGTAATCCTGGGCATTACCGGGCCGGCCAGCCGTCCGGAAGCGCCTGAATACGAAAAACCCGTGACCGACCCTACCGCCCGCCGGTCGGGCGTACGGTCCAGCCTGGTGTGGGTGATCATCATCACCCTTATTGGTGGAGGCATCTTTGTACTCATCAGTGCCGGCAGTTATGAAAAGGCAAAAGAGCAGCTGTCACACTTCTTTGGCCGGGAACTGGCCGATATCTGGAAAACGAAGGCAAAGAAAAGGGATCTGGAAAGGCAGGAAGAAAACGGGGGGAAGCGGGGCTGACAGCAAAACCAATTGCCGGGCAGCACCGGATTGCTGTCCGGTACTCTTTTACGGGCTATTTGAAAAGAGCTTTTCCAGGACCTGTCGATACTTCTTCCTGCCACTTTTTTACTTTGCGCCTGGGATTTTTGTACCGCCCTAAAGGCACGTTGTGTTTCCCCCGGCTGTTAACGCGCCACAACCCGTTATAAGCCGTTTGTGCAAGTACAGAAATCTGGAGGCCCGTTCCACAGGGGTAAGCCGTCCGGGATCCAGGGTATGGATGCGGTAATAATAATTCAGCCGTGTTCTCATGTTTCCTTAAGTCTCTAAGACCTTCGCCTTGTATCTCAGAAGCCGGAAAAGTAAACCCCGTACCGCTGTAGACACCCACCAGTTGATGCATTACGGGTCCGGCAGGACCCGTTTTTCGCTTCCTCTAAAAATTTTTGCTTGCTGTAACCAGCTTTCCCTGATATGCTGGAAACAGAGGGTGATTCTATTATGGAAGAAGTAAAAAAAGAGATTGTCGCCACTTCCGATGAGCAGGATTACCGCCGGGAAGGACAGATGTTTTTCCTGGGGAGCTGGGTACAGGGTGAAATACGGGATTTGCGCAATGAAATCCGCGAATTGCGCAAGGAAATGGCGGAAAAAGAAACCGGACTAAGACAGGAGATAAATACCGGAATCAGTTTGCTTCGTCAAGAAATTAAAACCGTAGAAAACAACCTGCGCCAGGAAATTGCCGCGCTGCGCCAGGAAATGAAAACCGAAAACAATAACCTGCGCCACGAAATGAAAACCGAAAACAATAACCTGCGCCAGGAAATTGCCGCCCTGCGGCAGGAAACCAAATCCCTGGAGAACAACCTGCGCCAGGAAATTGCCGCGCTGGCTCATGGAATCAAAAGTTTATTCTGGGCCACCATCGGCATCGCCGTGGCCACCCTGGCTGTAACCATCAGTGTGGCCATTAAGGTATGGCGGTAACTGATATACGTTAACCTTGTCCCCGCAAAACCACCCCAGGAACTGCGTGGCTTTTTGAAGGTATGGACATGACGGCTGGCGGGAAGAAGATATTGATTTTTCAAATCCAGGTTGCTGGTGGGTTCGTCCAGCAAAAGAACCCGTGGTTCCTGGGCCAGGGCCCTGGCTGTACTTGAAAAAGCCAAAGAGATCTTCATCCATTTCACTGACATACCTCACGCCCTGGTTTTTCCTTCAGTTATGCAAGACAAATTTTCCGCACACCGGATCAGAACCGCCTTCTTACCCCGGCGCTTGCCCTCTAAAAGAAGCTGGTCAGCGAAGCTGATGAGCCGTTCCAGGTCGCGGTCGTCATCAATTAAAACACGTCCGGCAATTGCTCCACCCATGCTGACGGAGACATTCAGTTCCGGTTCCGGCACGGAAGCCAGCGCAGAGGAAAGAGAGGTAAAAATGCGCCGGGCAAGGACATTAAATTCTCCCGGTTGGTTAACGAGAAAGAACAGGACAAATTCATCACCCCCGTACCGCCCCACCAGATCATCCTTCCTGACCTGATGTCTCAACAATTCCCCTACTTTTTTCAGGACCATATCGCACACCGGATGCCCGTAACAATCATTTATGGTTTTAAAATTATCCACGTCCATCATCAAGACGGCCACGTGGGGAAATTTGCCCCCCGCTTCTCTGATTAAATACAAACATCGCTCCATAAAAGACCTGCGGTTTAGAACGCCTGTAAGGGGATCATAGCTGGCCAGCCATTCCAGCCGCCGCCGGGCCTGGTGGAGGAGTTCGTTTTTTTCCTCCAGTTCTTTTACTTTCTGCTCCAGTTCGGACAGAGTGTCCCGTACCCGTAAGGCCATATTGTTAAAGGAAGAAGCAATCCCGGCCAGCTCACTGGTCTGAAATTTGCTGCCTGGAAAGATATCCTCCTTTTTTGCCGGATCGAAACGGGACAAGCGTTCAGCCAGATTTTTCAAGGGATATACTATTTGTGCCGCAGCCAGGGGATAAAGGAGGGTTGACAGTAATATCACCAGGATAAGTGTACCGCCGAGAGGAACACACAATTGCCGCAAAGGTTCCTCCACAAGTCCTCCCACTGAAGCCCAAACCCTTACCCTGAGATTGGTTCCCGGCACCGGCGCGCCGACCTCCAGGTTTTCTTTTAATCCGAAGGCCTTAAGCAACAACCTGTCCCCGGAGGAGGGTTTTTCTTTTTTCCCGGTCAGATAAAGAACTGCACCATTACTATCTTCCAGGTAAATGACCGGCATTTCCCTGAGCCGCAGTTTGGGCTGGTAACCAAATCCAAAAAGAAATCTGGGGGCAAAAATTTGGGCAGGCTCCGGTTCCACCGAAAACAAAGGCCCGAGTTGGGCCGGGTCTATTCTTTTTACCAGCCCGCCTTTACTGGCTGCAATCCTCTCTCCCTGGAAAGAGAAGAAAAATCCATCTTCTCCCAGAGTGTGCTTCAGGGAAAGAGAAATAATCTGGCTTTCGTATAAAGCCATCTGGGTCAGGTATCTATTTGCCCAGGCAACAGTTTGTAAGGTAAGGTACTTGGCTGTAGCATAAACAGCCAGCAAGGTGGGAACCAGGGCAAGGGTAAAGAACCACACGGTAAATACCTGAATTATACTGCGCCTTCTCCCACTCCCTGACATCAAACCGCTTCCTCCTTAAAACGGGCCAGGAAAACCCGCGCTCTTTGAAACAGGTGGGGATCCAGTTTTTTACCCCCCATTTCTGCCATCACTTTAAGAGCTTCCCCCAAACTCAAGGGAGAACGGTAGGGCCGGGGAGAGGTTAGAGCATCAAACACGTCGGCCAGGGCTAAAATTCTCGCCTCCAGGGGAATACCGTTACCTTTCAGGCCCCCGGGATAACCCGTGCCATCCCAGGACTCATGATGCGCTTTGACTGCAGCCAGGATACCCCCCAGGCCCCGGATCCCGCGGCACCTGCTCTCCACCAGTTCAAAGCTCCACAGGGGGTGCCGCACTATCATTTTCCACTCGCTTTCCAGCAAAGGGCCGGGCTT
>DYEX01000102.1 GCA_020725525.1 Desulfovirgula sp. | reverse complement strand
TCGGGCGGCGCCAGGACCTCGGCACGGCTACCGTAGCCCATAACCCAGCGTTTGACCTCTTCTAATCCACCCCAGAGCGGAGTGAGGTGCAGGTTTTTATGGCGGCACTATCAGGGGTGCAGGCCCAGAAATGGCTTATCCTGGTCTGCCGGATTGTGGGTTACGTTCTCCTTGCTGCGGTAGGGCTGGTAGTGGCTTCACCGGTACTTCTTTTCCTGCTGTTTCTCCTGGGGGTGCTTGCCGTTTCGGCATTGTTCTTTGTTGGTTGTATTATGGGCCTGGCTGCCATCGCAGCAGTCATCCTGCACCACCTGCTGGGTCTGCTCTTTTGGTTCTTGATGATTTTCACCGGCTTTGGGGCGCTTCTGTTTGGCATAGGGATGGTGGGCTCCCTTTGTTCCGGGAGCGGTGACGAAGCAGGCACGGGTAAAATTGTGCAGTCGAGGACAGCCTGTGTCCCCTGGTCGTGGCTACTGGTTGGGTTCCTACTGGGGCATTGGTGGGGGGATGGGAATGGCGGGTAAACTTGTTTTTTATCTTTTTAGTGCTTTCCGTAAAAGAGGTGAAGAGGTTTGTTTTCCTATACCGGCCATCCGCTGATCGATGTGGGTATAGCCACCCTGGCCGCTTTTGCCGGGAAAAAAGATCCTTCGACGCTCCTCCCGGAAGATTTGGATAAGGCCATCCAGTATATGCAAACCAATTATGTGGTTAATCCGCTGAAATCCTTTCTAACCGTTGCCTTTCCCAACTCCGGTTTTACAAACCCTGCCTTTGAGAAGCATCCGGAAAAGAGAAAAGCTTATGCGGAGTGGATTTTAAATGCCTGGCGCCAAGAGGATAAGAATAAGGAGGAAGGTGATCTCGCAAGGGGGAGTTATCCAGAAGAGTCCTTTCCTAAGACAGCGAGCTGTGTCTTCACGCGGCGGCCGGCGGTGCTCAACGCCTTTCGCCAGCACGTTCCCCTCCTCACCGGTGAAGGGGTAATTAATTTTCATCCTTACGGTTTGGCCGGTCTGCCGGTATCCGGCGAGGCCCTGTTAGCCATCCAGGCATTTCCCCTGGGCTGCGCTAAGGTGCAGGGGCGGCTTCTGGCTGTACACTCCGACGATCCAGATCTGACCTATCGTTTTGCCCGGCTTTTCTTAGAGGAAAACCGCCGGGCGATTCAGACGGCACAGCAAATTGGGAGCAGTAAGCTGCCGGAAGCGCCGCACAAAGCGGGTACATTGCTTCTGGACAAACTTTTCCAGATCGAACAAGAGCGCCTTCAGGAAAGCATTCAGGGAGCTGAAGGTGAAACAGGTCGGGCTCCGTCGGTGACCGCTTATCATTTAAGCAATTCAGGACAGGGGGTGGCTTTAGATATCTACCACCTTCCCCTGGAGATTATTGACTTTTTACGCACGGTACAGACTCCGCGCTATATCGATGCCTGGAGGAAAATTTGCCAGCGGGGTTGGGAAATCGTTAAGGCAAAGAAAACGAAAAAGGGGGATGAGAGCACTCCCGAGCCGAGGTACAACATTCTTTACGAAGACATTTTACGCCTTCCCGAGAAGGCTGCTTTCTTCATTCGCTGCTATTTTTTGCGTACACCGGCAAAAGTCAGAGATAAAGGGGATCCGCGGGCTACTTATTCTTTGAAAACCGAAGCGGATTTGGTCAACTGGGGGCTGGTGGAGCTTTTTTTGAGAAAGGTGGTTCTTATGGAGGCAAGCCGCATTCAAAAGATAAGGGATTTGGGCGACACCCTGGCGGAGTACGTACATGGCGAAAACGACCGCCGGTTCTTTCAAACTTTTTTAACGGCGCGCAATTACAATGTTTTGCGGGAGGCCTTGATCCGCGTGAGTTTTGCGCGGATAAAAAAGAAGCAGCCCCCCCTTATAACCTTCGATCCTTACATTGAGATCTTCGAATATGGAGAAGGCCTGCCCGACGTTAACTGGCGCCTTATTCGCGACCTGATTCTGATCCGGATGATCGAGCGCCTGTACGAACTGGGCTGGATTCAAGAAAATGCTCAAGAAATACCCGAACCCGAAGAGGAAGTCGTTGCCTGAAAAGGAGGTACGTTAAGATGGCTTTTGTGACCGGCCTGTTTTTGATTGACGCCCCGGCTTCAGCCCTGAACAATATGGGCCAAATGGAAGGAACAATGACCGACAACGCTGTGGGAGTAAAGTGTATCTGGACCCGGGAGGGAGCCTACCCGTACGTATCCGCGCAGGCCTTCCGCTACTGGTTGAGGAGCACTCTGGAAAAGGGACCCTGGGGTTGGAGAAAAGCTCCCATCTACAGGGAAGAAAAGATAGCCTACACGGACGCCAACCCCATCCGCTGGTGGGATGATGATCTTTTCGGCTACATGCGGGCGCCCTCCAAGCGGGCCTCTGCGGTCGCAGCTCGGGAGGCCGATGCTGCGCTGGAGAGCTTTACCCCGGTAGAAGAGACGGTTACCCGGGTTTCTCCGTTCCGGGTGAGCACTCTCGTTTCCCTTGCTCCGGTAAGGATTGTCAACGATTTCGGGGTAATGGCCCGCCACGAAGGAGATCCGGTTCCTCACGAGCACCAGTTTTACCGGACAACCCTGCAGGGTCTTTTCTCCCTGGATTTGCATGCCGCCGGAACTTTTACCTACAGGCAAAAAACCGGGTATTTAAATCTGGACAAGGTCCGCATGGCGGAAGCTCAAGAGAAAAAACTCGAAGAATTACCGGAAGAGAAGGCCTACCGGCTCCCGGTAGAAGAGCGCCTCAAGCGCATCTCTGCCCTTTTGGAAGCGCTGGCCCAGTTAGAAGGGGGAGCCAAGCAGGCCCTTCATTATACAGATATTACCCCTGATTTACTTATCACTGCCGTGACCAGGGGAGGAAACAATATTTTCGGGCACGTTGTCGGGGTTGACTCCGCCCAGCTTCCCGTTGTAAAGATTGAAGCTTTGCGGGAAAGCTTAACAGTATTTGAAGAAGAGATCCTTTCCCAAGTTTACATAGGTTGGGTAAAAGGTTACCGGGACGAGGAAAGGAATCGTTTCGAAGCTTCGCTGGAGGCGGAAGAAGGCTTAAAAAGCTGGCGGGAGAAAATTATCCTTGACCATCCCCGGGAGGTTCTCAAAAAATTGGTTAATGAGTTAAAGTCCAACCCCAGCTTGCTTGCGTGATTCGATTGCCGGGAGGGAGTCGTATGCAGGTGCTCAAAGTGGTGGCCGAGGGTCTCACCACCTCGTTTCGCTACCCGCACTTTATTCAGGGCGTACAGCCGACCTACGATATGCCGCCCCCGGCAACTCTATACGGCCACATTTGCAGCGCCCTGGGCGAGTGGTTTGATCCGGCGGGGGTGGAATTTGCCGTTCACTTCACCTACGCGGCGCGCTTTTCCGAGGTGGAGCATACACACATCCTGCGGCCCTCTACGGGAAGACTGGCGGGAACAAAGATACCCAAAGTTCTGGAAGGTGAAGTCAATCCTTTTATGCGCCAGGTTCTCTTCCGCCCCCGTCTCGTTTTATATCTTAACCGCCCGCAATGGGCCGCCGCCTTCCGCAGCCCCTGCTATCCCGTAGTGCTGGGCCGTTCCCAGGATCTGTTCTTTTACAGGAGTGTGGAGGTCGTTACCTTGGAGCAGGCCGGGAACGCTTACCTGGAGCACACCCTGGCTCCCTATGACTTTGTCCGCTATACGGCGCGAGGTGTCGTAGTGCTGATGCCCCGTTTTCTGGAATACGAGAAGAACAGGTTCCTTACCTTTTGCCGGTATGTCGTTTTTCACCGGCGCGTCCACACGCGGGATTTTGTGCGCTACGAAAAAGAGCCGGCACCGCTGTTTTGGGTGGATCCCGCTTCGCCGGAGATAGACGGGGACCGCCTGGGATTGATTTTTCACCGGTGGGTTGGAGACTATGAGGGAAGCTCTCTGTCGTTGTCCTGAGTGGCTTTCCGATATTTGGGCCAAAAGCCCTGCTCCTGGCAAGACGGAAGGGCAGAGCCTTTGTGCGCACACGCGGGAGGTTCTGACCCGGCTGCGGGATTTGGCAAGCCTGCGCCCATGGCTTCCCGAGCTCTGTGATTTTCCGCGTCTTTGGAGTGTGCTCTTCTGGGCCGCTTTTTTCCACGATTGGGGGAAGGCTGCAAGGGGTTTTCAAAATATGCTGAAGCAAAAAGGTAAATGGCCCCACCGCCACGAGGTCTTTTCTCTTTTGTTTTTAGAATGGATCCTGGCCGCCGGGGAAGCAGATGAGGTAGCAGCCGTCATTCTTTCCCACCACCGCGACGCAGACGAATTGGAGCGCCTTTACCCCCCAGGCCTGTCTCCGGAGGACGACCCGCTATCGGAAATCTTAAATGAACTGGAGGAGGCGACATTACAAAAACTATACCGGTGGCTGGCGGAAATATGCCCCGTATGGGTCAAAGAACTGGGGTTTGACAAACTGGGGGTAAGCTATTCCCCGCCCATTTCTTTTAATGAAGCGGTTGCTGGGAAACAATCCGGCCCGGATACGGTACGCCGGCTGCTTTCCCGCTACAGCCGCTTTGTCCGAGGTCTCCGGGAAGGTACAGATCCATCCCGGGCATTAGCAGGGATTTTATTGCGTGGACTGATGCTACAGGCTGACCACGCCGCCTCTGCCTGCACAGGGGTTATAGCGGGTCTTGCCGGCTTCCGGCAAAAAGTGCTCACCGGGGCGGGATTATCGCTCGAAAAGCTTTATTTTCACCAGGAAAAAGCCGCCGAAGCTCCGGAATGCGCTGTTTTGGTGGCGCCCACGGGGAGCGGCAAAACGGAGGCGGCTCTCCTTTGGGCTGCCCGGCAGGCCGAAACCCGACACGGGCTCCCCCGCCTTTTTTACGTTCTTCCCTACCAGGCCAGCATGAACGCCATGTACGACCGGCTGACAAAAATCTTTACCGGCCAGGTGGGGCTTTTACACAGCCGCAGCCTGCTCGCCCTTTACCGGCGCCTTATGGAGAGAGAGGAAAATCCCGCGGAAGCGGCCGGCAAGGCGCGCCGGGAAAGAAATTTAGCCCGGTTGCGCTTCTACCCGGTAAGCATCTTTAGCCCTTACCAGATGCTCAAAGGAGTATACAGGCTTAAAGGTTATGAAGCAATACTTGCCGATTACGCCGGAGCTGCCTTTATATTTGACGAAATTCACGCATACGAGCCGGGTCGCCTGGCCATGATCCTGGAAACTATTGGCTATCTTCGGAAAAATTACGGCAGCCGTTTTTTTATCATGTCGGCGACGCTACCCCGCCCGGTGCGGCTGCGGGTTCAAGAAGTGCTGGGGGATGCTCAAAGCATTATTGCTTCGCCGGATCTCTTCCGCGCGTTTTCCCGCCACCAGATTAACCTGCTGGAAGGGGAGTTGCTGGAAAAGGGCTCCCTGGAGCAGATTGTCTCCGTTTACAGAAAAGGCGGGGCGGTCCTGGTTACGTGTAATACGGTGAAAAGAGCTCAGGAGGCCTACCGCTATTTAAAGGAAAGAATTCCCGGGGAAAAACTTGTCCTCCTGCACGGGCGCTTCAACGGGCGCGACAGGCTGGAAAAAGAGGGCAGGATTATGGAGGCGGTGGCGGTAGGCAAAAAGCAGCGAAATCCGGTGGTTGTGGTGGCTACACAGGTGGTGGAAGTAAGCCTGAACATCGATTTGGACGTACTTTTTACCGACCCGGCTCCTCTGGAGGCGCTGGTGCAGCGGTTCGGGCGGGTGAACCGGAAAAGGAGGGTGGCTCTTGCCCCGGTAAATGTTTTTGTCGCACCCGCCCGGGGGGAAGGAGTTTACTCAAGCGAACTGGTGGAAAAAAGCCTTAATGTTTTAGAAAAAAACGCCAGCGGGCAGGCGGTAGACGAATCCCTGGTTCAGACGTGGCTGGACGAAATATACACCGGTGAGGTGCTTAACCGGTGGGAGACCGGTTACGAACAGGTGGCCGGTGAGTTCAGACGGGCCTTTTTAGACACCCTGCGGCCTTTCGACAGCGACGATGCCCTGGAAGAAGCCTTTGCGCGGCTTTTCGACGGGGTAGAAGTTCTGCCGGCGGTCCTTTGGGAAGAATACAGGGCTTTAAGAGAACAAAGGCCCCTAGAAGCCTCCCAGCTCCTGGTTCCCATTTCCTGGGGATGGTGGGAGAAAATAAGAAAAGCCGGTCTTGTACGCTCGCGGCCCGGGGGATGGCCGCCCGTGGTAGACGTCCCCTATTCGCCGGAGATGGGGCTGGAACCTGGAAAAGCTTGAATTTCAGGTATGGAGGTGGTAACCGGTGGCCTAAATTATTTAAATACATTTATGAAGTAATAAGAAGGAGGAGGACCCGTTTTTGGTTTACCCACGACAAGAGGCAAACGGTGGCTATACCTACGGTGACTATTTAACCTGGCCTGCGGGGGAAAGATGGGAGATCATCGAAGGGTTTGCCCATCGCCTCGGCCCGGCGCCTTCACGAAGGCACCAGAAAGTGCTCACCGCCCTCCTGGGCGAGTTTTACAATTACCTCAAGGGAAAAGATTGCGAGGTGTACGCGGTTCCCTTTGACGTCCGCCTGCCTGCGGGGGAAGAAAAAGACGAAGAGATTAAAACCGTAGTGCAGCCGGACATCGTGGTGGTCTGCGATAAGACCAAATTAGACGACCGCGGCTGCAAAGGAAGCCCCGACCTGATCGTTGAGGTTACCTCCCCGGGGACGGCTTCCCTTGATTATATTAAAAAGCTTGCCCTTTACGAGAAGCACGGCGTGAAGGAATACTGGCTGGTTCACCCGGTAGACGGGATCGTTATGGTGTACAGGCTGGGTACTGACGGCAGGTACGAAAGGCCCGAGATATATGCCCGCGATGACGTGGTAAAAGTGAGCCTTTTTGAAGACTTTAATCTTTCCCTGAAGGATATATTCGGGGATTCGTAGGCGGAGGTAGAAAGCAGCTTCCTCCCTTTTAATAATTATCCCGAATAGGTATTGCCAACCAAAACCATCTGATATAAATTAATATCAGGTGGTGTTTTATGAAACTTTACACAATCAGCGAATTTGCCGAAAAACTTGGCGTCAGCGTATCAACGCTTCGAGCGTGGGATAAAGAAGGCAAACTGGTTGCTTTACGTACACCAACCAACAAGCGAAGGTATACTGAAGAAATGCTCTACCGGGCACTGGGCATAAAGAACCGCCGGGAACCAAAGAAAATCGTTTT
>DYEX01000101.1 GCA_020725525.1 Desulfovirgula sp. | reverse complement strand
TCCGTAGGTCGGGGGTTCGAATCCCTCCTGGGACGCCAGAAAAAGACCGTTTTCAGGTTAAACCCTGAAGCGGTCTTTTATATTTGTCATATGAGTTTCCAAAATTAAACAAAGGATTAATGACCGGATATTTCCAGGCGCAAGAGCCTGATTTCCCGGTCGTGCTCTTCCAGCTTGACAGAAGTTTCTATTTGCCTGCGTGCAAGGTGCTCGACTCTCTCTTCGATCCTGGCCACGGAGTTTCTGATGCTGACGAAGTAATCCATGTGAACTGCGCGGGCATCGAAGAGGGCGCGGATCTTGTCGATGATTTCGTTTTCGATAAGGGCTTCCATTCGTTCCATGCGCCCGGCGAGCTCCTCCTGGCCTTGTTCGAGGCTGCCGATGCGCTGCTCCACGTTGCCGATGTGCTGCTCCACGCTGCCGATGTGCTGCTCCACGCTGCCGATGCGCTGCTCCACGCTGCCGATGCGCTGCTCCATATTGCCGACACATTGATTCAAGGCCTTTAATTCACCGAGGATTTCTTTCAGCAGTTGCTCGGACACGGATCGTTCCCCCCTTTCAATTATATTTCCCTCCCGGGTAATCGTGGGCTTACCAGGAAATCCAGGGATACATTGAAGTAGCCGGTGAAGACATCCCCACCTGCTGAGTTTTTGTTTTACAGGCCGACCCTGGCACGGGCGAAAGGCTCCATGTGGCCGCGCACATTGAGGCTCTTGGACATGACGATCATTTCCCCGTCTTCCAGGAGGATGCCCGTTTTGGGGTGAGGGCCTATCTGCTCAACCAACCATTCTTTGAACAACTGCAGGCCTCCCATGTTAACCGGGAAACCGCCCCACAAATCCCAGGCCCGGAAGTAAACATAAAAGTGCATCCGGTAAACGCCCGCCTTTCTATCCAGGCGGATTTTGGTATCAATCAATCTGAGGCAGGGCAGGGACTTACCCCTGGCCAGGTCGGACGGAGATGCAATTTCTATGCACCCCTTCACGTGGTCAAATCCGTAGGTGCGGTAGTAGCGAATCAGGTCCTCCACCTGCTGGCAGATGCGCTCGCCGTAGGTGTACGACTCGTTTTCTGCCTTGTACGGGTTCAGGATATAGGTGGCAAAATACTCCTCGATCTTGTCCATCGTGGTAGGGGGAGCCGGAATACCCAGTCCGGGCGGCAGGATATCGCAGAGCGGCCGCTCCCAGGGGTGGGTGATCTGGCAGACTGCGAAATCAAACTCCCGCCGGCTGTTGTCGCACCGGCCCTGCTCGTCCGCGCCGCCGCCCCACTCGGGGAAATATGTATAGGCGTCAATTTCAAACAGCTTTTTTAAAAGCAGGTACCAGGCTTCAGGCAGGTTCCTGGCTCTAATAAAAACTGGCTCAAGGTATTCCCTTGTATCTTCAAACATTTGCGCCGCTCCTTTTGCTGGTATGGTTATCGGTATGAATTTAACATTTGGGAGATTTTTGGTCAAGATATATCTTTGTCCTGCACGAGAGGGAATGATGAATGAGAAGGCCGGCCGGCAGTTTGACCCGCGCCTGACGGAGCTATTTGTTACCAGGTGTACTGAAAGGTAGCCAAAAAGACAATTTACGGCAGGAAATGAAGAATAATATGACGAAAAATAGCCTCTTAAATTGACGAAGGAGGTATGGTAATGTTTCGGGGATTTCGGAGCATGCAGGGCAAGGTGGTCTTGCTGGTGGTCGGCCTTATCACTGTGGCAGCCTTTATCGTTGGCTCTTTGAGCGTGTGGCAGATCAGGCGGTTTGGGGAAAGCAATGTTGAGAGAACCCGCGCCCACATGATCGCAGAACGGCAGGGCAAGCTAAAAAGCATGGTTGAGAGTGCCTACAACCTGACCAATGAGTACCTGGAGCGTGCGCAAAAAGGCGAATTCTCCGTGGAAGAGGCGCAGGAGCGGGCTTTTAAGCGCATCGGCCACATGCTCTACGACGAGGGGAAGGGGTATTTCTGGATCCATTCGGCAGGAGATCGGGCGGTAATGTTGATGCACCCGATCAAGCCGGAAATGCAGGGGAAGGACGTGACCGCTGAAGAAGATCTGACCGGCGTGCGTTCGGTATTTTACAGTGGGGAGCTTTACGCCCGGGATGCCGATGCGGTTCGGGCCCATGTCCGGCCAACCAGGCTTTTTGCCGAGATGAACCGCCTCTGTGCTGAAAAGGGCGAAGGTTTCATCGATTATTACTGGCCCAAGCCCGGGGAGGACCCCTCGGTGGGTTACCCGAAGGTTTCTTACGTCAAACTGTTCGGGCCGTGGAACTGGGTGATCGGAACCGGCATGTATGTTGACGATATCGAAAAGGAAGCGGCAAAGATCAGGCAGGAAACCAGTGCCAGGATCGGCCAGGTGGTGCTGGCAGTCGTCCTTTCGCTCCTTGGCTGTCTGGCGGTTGCCGTTTTGCTTGCGGTCTTCTTTGCCCGGCGCTTTGTGCGGCCCGTAAGCGACATGGTTGTGGCGGCTGAGCGGCTGGCACAGGGTGATCTCACCGCTGCAGTAACCATAACTACCCGCGATGAAATCGGCCGCCTGGCCCAGGCCTTTGAGCAAATGCGCCAGGGGCTGCGGCAGTTGATTGAGGGCATAAGCGAGAAGAGCACCCAGGTATCCCATACTGCGGCTGCGCTTTCCTCCCAGATGGATCAGACGTCCACCGCTGCTACGGAAAACGCCGCTACTGTCGGTGAGATTGCCGCAACGGTGGACAACGTGGCTGAAAACATAAAAGCCGTTTCCGGCCAGCTGGCGGAAGCCGGCCGGCAGGCCGACCAGAGCCAGCGGAATATCGACAGGGTGATAGACACCATGCAGGAAATTGAGCAGTCCTCTCAAGAAGCGGCCCGGTCTGTAGGAACGTTAATCCAGGCCATTGAAAAAATAGTGCTGTTTGTAGGTGCAATTAACGATATTGCCGAACAGACCAACCTTTTAGCATTAAATGCAGCGATTGAAGCGGCCCGGGCCGGGGAGGCCGGGAAAGGGTTTGCCGTGGTGGCCGAAGAAGTGCGCAAGCTGGCGGAAAATTCCGCCCGCTCGGCCAGGGAAATAAGCTCCATCATCGGTGAGGTGCAGCAGCAGTCGGCCCAGGCCGTGAGAATTATGGAAAGCGGCAAGGAAAAAACCGTTCACGGCGGCCGGGTGGTTCAGGAAGTTGGCCAGTCACTGATGGCTATTATTGATCTGGTCAAAGGGCTGAGCCAGAAGGCCCAGGAAGTAGCGGTTGCGGCCGGACAGATGTCCGAAGCGGTACAAAACGTAGCCGCAACTACAGAAGAACAAACTGCGGCCATGGAAGAAGTCGCG
>DYEX01000100.1 GCA_020725525.1 Desulfovirgula sp. | reverse complement strand
TTTAACTGAGTGGTATGGACCCCGTATTCCGATGATATCTGAGAGAGGGTTTTTTCTTCTTTGAGAATTTCCAGTACGATCTTGCTTTTGAATTCCGGCGAATATTGTTTGCGAACAGACATTTGGTTCTAAAAAACCCCCCTTTTCAATGTCTAAAATCCTGGGTCCATTATACTCAGCTGGGGCCTGCACCGATTTTTAGGTATTTCTATGTCAGAAATGGAAGGAAAAACAAATCCAAGTATTGAAGTAATATTAGTAAAGTGGTAAAGTGACTAAAATGCAAGACGGTGGTGGCTTGGATGGCACGCCGCATGGTGGATTTCCAGGCAGAGTTAATTCAGGCTACGGATTTCATCTTGAACAGCCCGCTGGCACGCAGGAGTTTCGAATGCCCACCCTTCCCCAATTTCGGAAATATCCTTAGGGACATCATCGAAGACACTGACCGTTTAGCCGACAATTGCCATTTGCCTGAGTTTACAGATCACGCTTTGCCGCACATCTGCAACCTCGTAAAAAAAGTATCTGACTGGGGGACCAATGACTCATGGTTGAGCGGCTTGAGTTCTTCAGAGGCGGGCTACCTGCTAATGGCTATCCTCATACACGATATGGGAATGCTGTCTCAAGACCCATCTGAGCTGAGAAAGGGTCGGTTTACCACTCTACCTAAAGGCTTAGCCGAAGTACCTAACTGGGTTAGGGAGACTCACGTGCTTCGCCTGGAAGGTCTCCTCAAGAAGCTGCTTCTTGAGCGGGACGAGCAGAAGCCGTCATATCAGGGGAGAGACTACCGGGAATTTGTGGAGAGCGAACAATTTAGTTTTGTAGTTTCTTTGGCAGTTGCCCACTCGAGCTGGCCCTGGCAAGAAGGTTTTGCTGCAGTAGGTGAAAAGGCTCAAAAAGTGCAGATCAAACCAGAGCGGGCTCGAGGTCTGGCAGCTGTTTTGTCAGTGGCGGACCTGCTTGATGAAGGTGCTGGCAGGTGCGACACTGCTACTCTGATCAAGCACAGGCAGGGAACCGTGCTTAATAAAGCGCACTGGCTGAGGCATGCGCTTACTGCAGGACCTGTAGAAATAAGGGAAAGGAAAATTGTCGTAAAATTATGGAAGCCGCCTGGCACCGGGAGCGAACTGGAACAGGTCTACCGGGCACTCAGAAATCACTACAGGCTGGTGCTCTTGTATAATAGCGAACTCCGTAATCTCAATGCTCAAATTGAACGCCTGGAGTTTTCCCCTTCAGTTGGGGTGCCTCAGGAAGAGAACGAAAACCTGAAAGACTGGCAGCGTATTGTTGAATTCGATGGTGCTCTGCCAGAACAGCTGCTGCGCACTTTCATGCATGAGGCGAGGAATGATCCCCCGGACGAAAAGGTTAAAGAGCAATTGCATGTCATAGGTTTGGAGTTACTGGATTTAAGAGAGCACAGAAAGTTTTTAGGGGAAAGTGAACGCCTAACCGAGGAAGAGATGGTCTTTAACAAGCTGTGGAGAGTTGGCCGGGAGGAGTAGGTATGCCGGGCAAAAAGAAGAAAGCAGTGGAATTTTTAAAAACAAAGGCCTGCGAAGCATATCTCAGCGGAGACGTAGGGGCTGTTCGCCACCTCAGCGCCATCGCTTTGGAGAAGGCCAGCCAAACGGCTGAGCGCGAAGACCTCAAGCTGGAAGATTTCATCTGGGCTTTTGTTTTTATGTTGAACTACTTGAAGAGCGACTGGGAATTTTCTCAGCTTCTTGTTAAAGCATACGAGTCTTTTGGCTACCGCCAAGACAGCAAAACGAATGATGGTGTGATAATTCCTCGGTTAACAAGGCCAGATTCAGCAACTTCACCCTATGCTGTATTGTTGAACTTTCTTTTCGACGTGTTTAAGCCCAACTGGCCGCTTATTGAAGAACACAAAAAAGGTATGGCCAATTTGGACATAAGCTTCTTGCTAAAAGGTTCAAGCGGAGAAGACTGCGGGGTCTGTGCCCTAGAAGATGAACTCTTGCTGTCACTAATTATCGAGGTTCTGTGGTACCTTGAGCCCCGAGGAGAATACTGGCTTTCCCTGTGCGAGAAGTGGATTGAACAGGCAACGCAAGCGGATCCCTCGAGTTCAATATCTCAAGCGCTTTCCCGCACACGAGTCCGCTTGAGGGTCCAGCAAGCAATACTTTTCCCTGTCGAAGAAGAGTCCCCGCTTAATTTGATCGATGAGGTTTATTCGAGAGGAGAAGCGTGCTACCCGCTGGCGAAGGCGTGGTTTTACTTTTACCATGAGCGCTGGCAGGACCTTGACCAGCTCATACCCCAAATGGTCAAGTTGATCCCGTTTGAAAGCGAGTACTTCCTCTCCCTCCAGGGCTTGATTAATATGACCGGGTACAAAAGAGGTCTAACCGTCCAGCGAGAAGAAAGTAAAGCTGGTCAACACGAGTACTTTGACCAAACCCCGGGGGTCATGCGCTATCAACGGGTTCAGCTGAGCAGGCCAACGGCGATTTTTCATTATCAAAGGGGAGTGCTTTTTGATGGTGAACTGGCTAAAGCACGGAGAAGGCAATTTGCCTGCGGCCATCTCCGCGCCCACGCTCTCCGCCTTTTGATTCTGCTGAAGCTTGACGCCCTGAGGATTTGGGATTTAGGCTCTTATTTAGAGGCCATGGAGAGAGAAATGAAGCTTTCCCTCCAGTTGGGCCTCTACCGGGATCCTAAAGGGGAATACAGAGGTTTTCCGGATTGCCTGAAGAACGCCCTCTTGTGTGCGGTTAAATGCTTGAGCGTTGATTCGGAGGATCTTCCGGAATTAGAGAAGTGTAGATTTTCAAATTGATTCGGGGAAAATCTTCAAATTAAATTGGGGCAACCAACTGGTGGAACAAAGGAAATTCTCATTTTAAACCGGTAATCACAAAAATAATTTTCAAATTCCGCCGGCATTTCCATCGAATACCC
>DYEX01000099.1 GCA_020725525.1 Desulfovirgula sp. | reverse complement strand
ACCGCCGGCGGCCAGGACCCCCAAGGCAAGGCCGGGTTGGTAGGTGAAACGATCGGCTACTAGGGCATGTCGCATGTAGGAATAATCGATAAAACCCAAAACCGGGAGCAGGCTGCCGACGAAGAAGAGGGTGCAGGCGGCAGGGCCTCTGCCCCAGCGCCCTGACCAAGCAATCAGCAAGACAGTCAGTCCCAGTAGGAGGGTCGGACCAACGAGGTGGACCACTTGGTTGCTAGGCAGGTCCCATTTGGGGTAAATAGCGAGCAGGGGGCGTGGCCACAGAAACTTCCCAAGATAAAAAAATGAAGCCATGCCGGCCATGGCGATTCTTTGGAAGAGCGTGTAGCCACTGCGGAACCCTGAACGAGAAGCCCCATAGGTGAGATCAAGAACAGCGTAAAGCAGGCCAACCGCGAAGAAGGGCGCCATGTTTCGCGCGGCTTCGCGCAGGCGCGTGGGGTCCTTCCACCAGATGTAAACCAACCAGGCCGCGGGCAGGCTCAAGGTCATTGATTTGCTGAAGATGGCACATACGTAGAAGAATAGGCCGAATCGCCAGTCACCGCGGTTTCTGGTTTCCCACCAGGCGAGAAGGGAGCGCCAGGAGAGAAGATAGAAGAAGAGGGACTGGACGTCCTTGCGTTCGATGATCCAAGCTACTGACTCGACCCGCAGCGGATGCAGAGCGAATAGCAGGGTGGCCCACCAATACCACGCTATACCCATTCGACGCAGGATGTTCAGAAGGAGAAGGGTATTCGCCAAATGAAACAGCACGTTGGTCAGGTGATAACCGACGACGTTGTCCCGCCAGATCTGGTATTCGACCCAGAGGGTGGTGTAGGTGAGCGGCCAGTAGTGAAACTCGTTGGGAATGGCGGTCGGTTGGAACCAGATCTGTCCCAGGCCCTGCCAACTCTCGTTCAAAGGGTTATCGAAGACGTTGTTGTCGTCCCAGATGGTGCCGGCCTGGAGGCACCCGGCAAAAGCCGCCGTGGTGACCAGTAACAGGAAGGAAGCCGCCCAGCAGGGGGGAGTGGCGAGCCAGACCTCGAAACGATTCAAAATCGCTCCCAGTCCCAGAAATCATTTACTCCTGCGGCGCTATCGAGGGAAAGAGGCTGGATGGGCATGGGACCGAACCGGATCAGGTTGACGTTCTCTAGGGGGGTGTCGATGCGGGCATAGGCCCAGACCTGAGCGGTGGTGGTGGCGAGGATTTCGCTGTCGTAGAACGAACCCTGAGATTTGATGTAGTAGTCTTCTTGAGGGTTCGGTCCGGGATAGCTGGAAACCACGAAGGTGTAGCTATTGGGGTTGGCATCGGTGTTGATGCTCATCGCGGTGGTGCAGCAGTAACGGTCCATGCCCGCTACCCGAAGGAACACTGCTGGGGAGTTGAATTCTTTCATGGTAGCGGTCCAGGTGCAGTAATGGGGGTTTCCATCATTGGGATTCTGGGAAAAGAAGAGTCGGTTGAGAGGTGGGGAGGCAGGGTCAAAAGTGCAAGCCTTTGGATCTGCTCGCAAGCGGGCCAGAACAAAATGCACTCCGGCAATGGCAGCGTAGTAAGCCTTTTTGTAATTGTCTCGGGTGGTTCTCCCCTGGATCTCTGATTGGACGAGCAGACTAAAGCTGCTTGAAATCGACATGAGATAGCCCAGAACAAGAATCACCACGATCAGGCCGGCTGCCCCTCGATGGAGTCGCCAGCGCCGCTGGAAACTCGCGGTGAATTCCTGATTGGCCTCGGGACGGCTGAGGGGAAGGGGGACAGGAGCGGGGGACGGAGGGGGGGATTGGTCGTTCATAGCTTCTAATTAAGGAGAATAACGATAAATGGTGTTGACTGCATCGCTGGTCCCCGAGGGAGAGGGAGCCCCGCCGATCAAATAGATATACGGGCCTACCGGAACGGCGGCAGAATAGGTAAGGTTGGCTGGAAGATTCGTCAGGACGCGGTATCGGTTGGTGTCGGGGTTATAGGCGATGGCCCGGTTGGTCGCAGTACCCGCATAAGCACCGCCGAAAATGAAGATTTCGTCGCCCCACGAGCAGGCGGCTGCCTGATCACGCCGGTTAAGAACGCTGGCACCTGCGGGGGAATCGCTACGGATATCGTGTGTGGCCGCGGTCAGATCGTAGGGGAGCCAAACGGTATTGTCGAAATCATATTTCTGGATCAGGGCGGGGATGGGTGTGCCGGCGACCCCGGCGTTCCCGCCGACGCTGAACAGGTAATACTTCCCGTCGCGCTGGGAGTAATGGCAGACCCCGGCGTTCATTGCCGCCGGTACGGCCAGAGTTCCCATGGCCAGGGTTTCGCCCCATCGTCCGGGGCCAGCTGTCGAATTGAAGGCGCCTGGGTAATATACCCGGGTTTGGTTGTCGGCTGGTGGTTGGCTGATGTCGAGGCTGAGGCGCCAGGAAATGACGTATTGGTGGCCATCGCCATCGTTGCTAGCCCCCGTAAAGCCGAATTTCGCCGTGGTGCCGGCCAGCACAGCGGTCAGGTCCACGGTATAGTCGGGGATGATCTGGAGGGCGGATGAGAAGTCGTCAATGGTGTTGAGCCAAACTTTCAGAATATCGGAAACCCCATCATAATTGGCCCAGATGAATCGATTCTGGGTTTGGGCTGCGGCATTGTACCAAGCAGTATTCTGAAACATGGCTGAAGAAGGGAAATCACTATAATCCACGTGGGACAGATTGGTGGTTACGCCGATGAAGTTCTGGCCGGGCTTGCTGTCCAGGACGATAACCATGGCATTTTTGATATAGCAGTAGCCTTTGCTGTTGTTGTTCCCGCCAATGGCATTGAACCCATTGGCATTGTTTTGTACAATGAATGCGATACCATCTTTTTCAAATTGCCGTACTTTAAACTTGGTTCGAAAAGAGGTGTTGCCATTGATATTAAATGTTGTTTGCAAATAAACCGCGCCAAATTCTT
>DYEX01000098.1 GCA_020725525.1 Desulfovirgula sp. | reverse complement strand
TTTAACTGAGTGGTATGGACCCCGTATTCCGATGATATCTGAGAGAGGGTTTTTTCTTCTTTGAGAATTTCCAGTACGATCTTGCTTTTGAATTCCGGCGAATATTGTTTGCGAACAGACATTTGGTTCTAAAAAACCCCCTTTTCACTGTCTAAAATCCTGGGTCCATTATACGGCGGTGATAAATTCACTTTCTTTATCCATGGCGGTATGGCTCTTGTAGCCGTCAAAGAGCCGGGAGTGAGACCAGGCCAAGGTCCAGGTCGTTAAAATTTTCCCCTCGCAGAAACGAACCAAAAAGATAAGCCCGGACAACACCTGGGGAAAACCGGCCAAAACTTCCGCCACCTTTTCAATTAATTTTTCCCGATCCTTGTTCAGCACCGGCCGGTTGTGGATGACATCCCACACCGCCATTTCCACCTTCTTGCCGTTCAGGGTGTTTATTCCTTAAAAAAATTCGCCGCCGGAAAAATAAAACCCTGCCCGCCTCCACACTAATTAAAGCAAACCTCACGCAAAAGCGGCGGTACCACCCGTTCAAAATGCTCCTTCACCTGGGACCAGCCGACGTCACGCAGCAGGACGGGATCCCTCTCCTTTTCGGCATCGGCAAAATAGGTGAGACTTTTCAGTACATGATACAGGTTGAAATTGGATCCGGCAAACTTGCGCCGGTAAAGTTCCAGGCACTCGCACAGGTCCGCAATTTCCCGGTTAATAAAGTAAAGGTCAAAAAAATCCTTTTTGCTCCCCCTGGAGGCAATGGCTTCTATTTTCATCGGGGCAATATCCTGGGGACAAGCCACCTTGCAGTCCAGGAAAAGGGCAGGTGGAAAGAGCAACGGATACCTGTAGTATAAAAAGCTTATTTTGGTTTCCCGGAATATTCCGTGCAGCGTCCCCCACCGTTCCTCCAGCAGCAGAAACTGTCCCACTTCCTGCAGCCTTTGCTTGAGCAACAGGGTATCCACGTGGAAAGGTGAAAAAAAATCCAGGTCTTCGGAAAGGCGGTGCCCCAAATGCAGGGCCAGTGCGGTGCCGCCCGCCAGGTAAAAATCCCGCAGTAAGCCGGCGGAACTTAATAATTCCAGTGCCTTTTGTCCCCGCGGTGGGAGGGTGGACGCAAACACCTGAGTTCATCCTCCTGCAAATGGTAATAGCAGCGCCAGAAACTACCCGTTTTGACAGAAAGTCTGGGGCTGGTTTTGATCACTTCCAGCAGCTCGGCATCAGTATATTGTTCCAGCACCCAGCGAATGGCCCGGTCATTGCCGAACTCCAGCAATCGCTCGATGATAAAATAATAATCGGCCCGGGCATCCAGGTCGGCAAAGGCCACGTCCCAAAAAAACTGCTTTAAAAACCCGGGCAGCGACACCGGAGATCACCGTCCCTTATCAACCAGTGGGTACTGTCGCATAACCCAGCACTCACCACAATATGACTCTGCTCCCGGTGTTTCAGGTTTAATTGACAAATCAGGTTTTGGGAAGAGCTAGTGTTCCAGTGAGTGCTGGGACCCGCTCACTCATATGCCCCGCGTAAGATGCGCACCGCGTTTCGCTTCGGGCCGCCCAGCACTCACCGAAAAAGTTGTACTTCAAAGACCAGCATTCACCACTTGTCACAGCAGGTTTTGGAAAGAGCATCATTCTTCGGTGAGTGCTGGGTCTACTGCGGATTGCCTGTGACTAAGCCGCGTGCACTTTGTTTGCCTCATGGAGATCCCGCAGGAAGTTTTCCAGTCCGCCCAGGTAATTCAGGGGATCGTCCGGGGTATTCCTGGTCCGGAGGCGGATTTCAAATTCTTCGTTACTGCTGCTGAACTTGACCCGGTTGGCGTATTGCTTGCCGATCTCCACCAGCGCCTCGCCCCGGAGGTTGTGCCCCGGCGCAAACAGCAGGCGGAAACTCCCCGGCTGGGCGGTAATGGATTTGATCCCCAGGGAACTGGCCAGGGCCCTCAGGCGGGCCACCGCAAGCAAGGTGCGCACCGGTTGCGGGGGATCCCCGAAGCGGTCCACCAGTTCATCTTCAAGTTCGAGCACCCGGTCTTCCCGGCGCACTGCCGCCAGGCGGCGGTACAGATCCACCTTCTGGTTGCCGTCACGGACATAGCTGTCGGGGATATAGGCTTCCACCGGCAGCTCGATGGTGGTCTCCACCACCTTTTCCGGTGCCTCTCCCCTGGCCTCCCGCACCGCCTCTTCCAGCAAACGGCAGTAGAGGTCAAAACCCACCGCGGCAATATGGCCGTGCTGCTCGGCGCCCAGCAAATTGCCCGCGCCCCGTATTTCCAGGTCCCGCATGGCAATCTTGTACCCGGAACCAAATTCGGTAAACTCCCGGATGGCGGCCAGCCGTTTCTCCGCCATTTCATTTAACACCCGGTCCCGGCGGAAGGTGAAGTAGGCGTAAGCCAGGCGGTTGGAGCGTCCCACCCGGCCGCGCAGCTGGTATAGCTGGGCCAGACCCATATTGTTAGCATCTTTAACAATCAATGTATTGACATTTGGAATATCCAGACCGCTTTCAATAATGGTGGTGCAGACCAGTACATCATACGCCCCGTCCATAAAATCAAGCATGATTTGTTCCAGGTCCTCTTCCTTCAGCTGCCCGTGGGCCACCGCGATGCGGGCTTCCGGCACCAGGCCCTGCAGCCAGGCGGCCACCTGATCCAGGTCCATGATCCGGTTGTGCACGAAATAAACCTGCCCCCCCCGGCCAATCTCGCGCCGGATGGCTTCCCGGATGAGCACCGGGTCCTCTTCCAGCACGTAGGTCTGCACCGGGAAGCGGTTTTCCGGAGGGGTTTCCAGAAGGCTGGTGTCCCGTACCCCCACCAGCGACATGTGCAGGGTACGGGGAATGGGGGTGGCGGTCAGGGTGAGCACATCCACATCCTGCTTGAGCCGCTTTAACTTTTCCTTATGGGCCACCCCGAAGCGCTGCTCCTCGTCCACCACTAAAAGACCGAGGTCCTTGAACACCACATCGTCCTGCACCAGGCGGTGGGTGCCGATGACAATATCCACCTGGCCCGAGGCCAGCCCTGCCAGGACCTGGCGCTGCTCCTTCGGGGTACGGAAGCGGCTCAAGACCTCGATGGTCACCGGAAAGCCGGCAAAACGTTCCCGGAAGGTGTTGTAATGCTGCTGGGCCAGGATGGTGGTAGGCACCAGCACAGCCACCTGCTTGCCGTCCATGACGGCCTTGAAGGCGGCCCGCAGGGCCACCTCGGTTTTGCCGTACCCCACGTCCCCGCAGAGCAGGCGGTCCATGGGCCGGGGGCGCTCCATATCCGCCTTGACTTCCTGGATGGCCCGGAGCTGGTCCGGGGTCTCCTGGTAGGGAAAGGCCGCTTCAAATTCCTGCTGCCACGGCGTATCGGGGCTGAAGGCATAGCCGGGCAGGGCCTGGCGGGCGGCGTACAGGGCCAGCAGCTCCTGGGCCATCTCCCGCACCGCCTCTTTTACCCGCCCTTTCACCCGGGACCATTCCCCTCCCCCCAGGCGGGACAACCGGGGAGCCTCGGCTTCCGCCCCCAGATACTTCTGGATCAAACCCACCTGGTCGGTAGGCACATAAAGTTTATCCTCCCCGGCATACTTGATCAGCAGGTAATCCTTCTGCACGCCCCCGATATTCAGGGAAACGATACCCATGTAACGCCCAATGCCGTGGTTCACATGCACCACATAATCGCCGGTTTTTAAATCCGTGAGGGGTTCCGGGCGGCCGGCGGTACGGGCACGTACCCGCTGGGTTCTTTTCCACCGGTGCCCGTAAATGTCCGCCTCGGTGATTACCACCAGCCGGCCCGAAACCAGCTCAAATCCTCCGGAAAGGCGGCCCCCGGCAAGGACAATGTTGCCGGGCGTAACGGGCCGGTCCAGGGAACCGGTTACGTAGGCGTCCAGCCCGGCATTGCGCAGTTCTTCCGCCAGGTGCCGGGCCCGCTCCTCTGTGGGAAGCAGCATGACCACGGCATAGCCGGATTTGCGCCAGTGGCGCACTTCATCGGCCAGCACATCCAGGCGTCCTAAAAAAGAATGCATACTCCGGGTGGAAAAAGTAACCACATTGTGCACCATCAGGTGCTGTGGTTGGCGGGTTAAAAGGGAAAAATAAACCGTTTTGCGCCTGTGCAATTGCTGCTCGATTTGCTGCCACTGTACATAGCCATGGATCTGCCCGGGCAAAACGCGGCCGGCAGATAACAGCTCGCTGTAGGTTTCCGACCGCTCTTTGAAGATACTTTCCGCCAGCTCCCGGATGCGGATGAGGTCATCAACCACCGTCAAATTGGCGAAGGGCATATAATCCAGCAGGGTGTAGGGATGGCGGTAGAAATAGGGCAAAAACTGATCCAACGCCGGGTAGTAGCCACCGGAAGCAATCTGCTCCTTTGCGGTTTCCCCCAGTTCCTCCAGCCGGCGGCGTACTTCCAGGGTAGAGCTTTCGGTAATTTTCTTGAGCTGCAGGCGATACTCCGTTTCCAGGACATCCAGGGCCCGGGCCCGGCTTTCCTCCGTAATCACCAGTTCGGCAGCAGGAGGAAGGGAGACGGTACTGGTTTGATCAATTGAACGCTGGGAGTCGACATCAAAAAAACGGATGGAATCCACTTCGTCGTCAAAGAATTCCAGCCGTACGGGATACTCAAAGGTCAGGGGGTAAACATCCAGAATACCGCCCCTTAAGGCCATCTGACCCGGTCCCTCTACCATTTCTACCCGTTCGTACCCCAGATCCACCAGCCGCCGGACCAGTTCGTCCAGATCCACCCTTTGACCCAGGGCAAGATCGATGATGGCCCGGCGAAAAACCTCCGGCGGGGAAAGACGGCGCAGGAGGGCCTCCAGCGGTGCCACCACCACACAGGGCTCATCCCGTGAAAGGGCCACCAGCGCCTTTAACCGCTGGGCCAGCACCTCTTTGCCGTGGGCCAGGACCTGGTAGGGCAGCAACTGCCACACGGGAAACAGGTAAACGGGGGTACCGGGCAAGAGAGAGGCCAGGTCATCGGCCAGAACCGAAGCTTCGCTATCCCCTGGTGTGATAATCAAAGCCGGGCCGCCCACGGTATCAACAAGACCCGCTGCTACCAGGCTGCGCTGGGCGCCGGAAAGGCCAAAGACCAGCTGCTGGCCGGTTTGCCGGGACACGGCACCCGCCAGGGTTTTAAATTCTGAACTTTTTTGCAAAGCCTCCAGCAATGCACGCATGTTGGGATTACCCTCTCCTGAAAATGGGCATCACAAAAAGAGCCTTAGCGTAGCTAAAGCCCTGTACGCATCGTCAACAACATTGAAATCAGTGTAACCAGAGCGGTCCCTGGTAAAAAAGGGGCCCGGGAGGGCCGTACAACGTCTCCCGGCAGTCATCGCAAAGAGAATATTGCACGATCGTATTCATTATATCCCCCGAAACTTCCCCAGTCAAGGCGGGGACCGGTCCGGCAGCACCGTGGCTCTGGACCTCTTCTTCCCTGACCACCTGATCACAACACTCGCAGATATAAACTATTTTCACCTGGAATTACATCCTTTCAGCGTCGTACGGAAAGGGCAACGACCAGTTTGTTCCAACCCATGTGTACCAGATATGCCCCGGCTACAGCCCAGGAGATACTGGCGGTAAAATGATAAAGCCACCCCGCGGCCAGTCCAAAGACCGTATGGGAAGCCAGGCTCACCAGCCCCGCCGCCCAACCCCGGCCGCCCCGGGCGGCCTCCCAAACCCCCTCCACCAGGCCAAAAATGAAATGAACCGGGAATATGGATGTCCCCAGGAACAGAGCAAAACCCGTTTTTGCCGCCTCCTCCACCCCGGGAGCCACATAAACCACGGCAAAGGCACCCAAACGGCTGCAAAACAGGCTGTTGATGAGCCAGGAAGCGGCGGCGGCCAGTACTCCGGCAGGAATAAAGGCTAACTGATTCATCTTTGTTTAGTATGGACAGAAAAAGCCAGCCCCTATACCCGGCTGGCATTAAAGATATTCATGGCCGCATCCAGGCCCCTGGTCAGGACTACCTGAATGGCCGAAGAAGCATCGGCCACCGCCTTTTCAATGAGCGGGCTTTCTTCCTCCGTAAACCGGCCCAAAACCCAATCCACCACCTCATAACCCGGATCGGAGGGCCGGCCTATGCCAATACGCAGACGGGCAAATTCCCGGCTGCCCACCAGCTCAATAATGGACTGCAAACCTTTATGCCCTCCATGCCCCCCGGACTTGCGCAGGCGCAGGCGGCCGGCAGGTAAGTCCAGGTCGTCGGAGACAACCAGCAGTTCGGCCGGTGTAAGCCCGTACCAGCGCATTAAGGCGGTCACCGCTTCACCACTTTTATTCATCCAGGTTAAAGGCTTGGCCAAAAGCAACCTCCGATCGCCCACCTGCCCCTGACCGACCAGGGCACGTAAAAACACCCGGTCGATTTTAAGGCCCAGATCCATGGCCAGTCTATCCACAACCATAAAGCCCACGTTATGGCGGGTCCTGGCATACTCCGGGCCAGGGTTACCCAATCCTACTACAAGCCACATGGTTTTTGCTCTCCTTTCCATGACCATTGTATCCACAACGACCCCTCAGCGCAACCTGAACGGACACTCCGAAGGCATAAAAAAGCCCCGTGTTGAAAACGGGGCTTTTCCGGTTTTCAGCTTACAGGCCACCCATGGGTGGAGAAACACCAGGTATGGGACCAGGGGTAACTGCCAGGGGCCCACCGGTAATTACAGCTCCAATAACCATTACCGGAATGAAAACGGGGCGCATGGGCCCGCCGGCAGCCATGACATGTACCTCGACATAATCAATACCCACGGCGTGGAGCATGCCCGTAACCTCAAGGGTGCCCATTTGAGGCCTCATGACATTCCTCACATAAATCGTCACCTGCTGCCCTTGAAGCTGGCGCAGGCGCTCGACCAAAGGTATGATCGGTTCCATGGTCCCGTAATACTGCAACTGGGTTTCGGTCATGGACTACCCTCCCCTACTGAGATGGTTCTGTTGCCATCTTATGCAGGGAGAGACTCTTCGGTGTTACCGGCCTGCCAGTACATTTAAATTGGTGGGCAAAGAGATAGGCCTTTTGATCCCCGGGTGGGTGGCACCGGCGGTGGCCGCAGCCGGGGCGAAAGCGGCCATGCAAACAGGCGTGGCCCGGTTGAAAGTAGACCCTGAACAGGTAGCCCGGCATACCCGTGAACTAACTGCCCGTCATGGCCCTGGCCTTACCGGACTGAGGGCCAGTTAAGAAACCCCGGTTTTCAACCGGGGTTTCTTTCCGCACGTTTACTCCCTCGCAGTTTCGGGCGGGGCCTCCTTTTCTTCGGCAGGCTCCTCCTCACCCGGCACCCTTTCTATGGCCGGCGCCACCACTGTGGCCACCACTTCTTCGGGGTCGTTGAGAACCTTTATCCCGGGCGGTACTGGGAGATCCCGCACGTAAAGGGTATCACCCATTTCCAGCCCCGAAATATCCATGGTTATGGCCTCGGGAATGTCCGCGGGCAGGCAGGAAATTTCCAGCTCCCGCAGTTGCTGCTGCAGAATACCTCCCTGCTTCACCCCAACCGGCTCGCCCTCAAGCTCCACCGGCACGCTGATCGTTACTCTGTCCGTCAGGGAGACCTGCTGGAAATCGGCGTGGATCAGCTCGCCGCGCAGGAAGTCGTACTGTAACTCCTTAATCAAGACCCTGTCCTGGCGTTCCTGCCCCTCACCGGTGATTTTCAGGTTGATTAGAGTATTCCGTCCGGCCTCTCCGGCCAGGATTTTCTCCAGTTCCCGTAACTCCACCTCCACGGGAATGTTGCCGATGGCCTTACCGTATACCACAGCGGGGATTTTCCCCTGTGCTGCCAACCGGTGCCGGTATCCTTTCCCCCGGCCGGTTCTCACCTGCGCTACCAAACTGGCTTCCATGGTAACCATCCCTCCTCAATCCTGGCATGAAACCACATTGTTCTCTAGTATTCCCTTTTTTTGGTCATATCAACCCGCAATGGAGCATATGGATTAGGGACAGGAAAGCTACCAAAAGGGGGTCAGCAGATGCGCAAGAGCAAACAGTTTGCTGGCATGCCGGTTATCAGCCTGCAGGAAGGACAGCAAATCGGCGTGGTTCGGGGGCTGGTGGTGGACCCGGAAAAGAAAGCAGTGGCCGCCCTGATCATAGAACAAAAAGGCTGGTTCAAGGAACAAAAGTATATCCCCTTCAACCGGGTGCACAGCGTAGGGGAAAATGCCATTACCGTGGACCGGAGCAGCAACGCCGAAAGGGGCGCCAAACTGCCGGATATTGTGAAACTGGTCAAGGACCGCACCGGGATCACCGGCACCCGCATCGTCACGGAAAACGGCACCTTTTTAGGACAGGTGGATGAATACTATGTGGACCTGGAAGCCGGGGATATTGTGGGCCTGGAGTTTTCCGGCGGGCTTCTTGACAGCGTGATTTCCGGCCGGGCCTTTCTGGACACCACCTTTGTCCGCACCATCGGCAGAGAAGTAATCGTCACCAGCAACGAGGCCCTGGCCAATGTAATCAAAATTGAGGGTGGGCTGGCGGAGTCCCTGCGCCAGCTACAGAAATCAACCAGCCAGGCCTGGGATACCACCCGGCAGAAAACCCGGGAACTGGGAGAAGCAATAAACCGCTCCCTGGAGCGGGTAAGGGGGCCCCGGGATGAGGAAACCACCTGTTCCTGCCACCAGCACCACGGTCCCAGCGGCGAGGCCCGCGAGCAGCCGGAGCAGCCGCCGCAAGGGAAGTAAAATAAGGCAAAATATGCCCCGTCAATTACCCTTCCCTTTCGAGAGTAACTTGCTCTTCATCAAGGGGCTCTCTCCGGCAGGCTTAACTCCGGGCAGTCCCTACACTGCCCTGGCCCCCGCTACGGGGGACTTCCTGGCCTTAATCCTTTGCACCTAAAAATGCACCGGTGCCACAGGCCGGTAAAGCCAGCCCCATATCTTAATCGAAAAGCTTGCTTACCGATAGATCTTCATGAATGCGGATGATGGCCTCGCCCAGCAGGGGAGCCACCGAGAGAATTTTAATTTTATCGATCATCTTTTCCGGGGGTATGGGTATGGTGTTGGTCACCAGCACCTCCTTGATCGGTGCCTCCTGCAGGCGCTGGACCGCCGGCCCGCTCAGCACCGGGTGGGTGCAGCAGACGTAGATTTCCCGGGCACCCCATTTCTTGAGTGCCGTTGCCCCCTGGGTAATGGTACCGGCGGTATCAATGATGTCGTCGATCATAATCACCTTTTTGCCCTCAATATCGCCCACAATATTCATGATTTCCGCCACATTGGGTTCGGGCCGCCGTTTATCAATGATGGCAATGGGGGCGCCGATGCGCTCGGCCAGGTCCCTGGCCCGGGTTACCCCACCCAAATCCGGCGAGACCACCACCACGTCCTTTAACCGCTGCTGGATGAAATACTGGGCCAGGAGTGGCACCCCCGGCAGATGATCCACGGGAATATCAAAGAAACCCTGGATCTGTCCCGCATGCAGATCCATGGTTATTACCCGCCGGGCACCGCTGGCAGTGAGGAGGTTGGCCACGAGCTTTGCTGTAATGGGGTCCCGGGCCCGGGTTTTCCGGTCCTGCCGGGCATAGCCATAGTAGGGCAAAACCGCCGTGATGCGCCGGGCAGAGGCCCTTCTGACCGCATCCACCATTACCAGCAGTTCCATCAAGTGCTCGTTTACCGGATGACAGGTGGGCTGAATAATGAAAACATCGGCTCCCCGCACACTTTCATTTATCTTGACCTGAATCTCTCCGTCGGAAAAGCGGGAAACCTTGGCCGCGCCCACACTAACACCCAGGTACTGGGCAATCTCTTCGGCCAGCTGGGGGTTAGCGTTACCGGTAAAGATTTTCAATTCTTTACGGGATGACATTCTTCTACCTCCATCACTGATTTCAGAAAACCAGGGTGCCCAACCCGGCGGCCCGGGGAGCATGACTACCCCCTCCTTTAACTACCAGTTACATTCCTTCCCCGGATTCATTTTTTGTCTTCTTCTGGAGCCAGTTTTCTATATTCCGCTGGCGTCCACGCTCAATACCCAGCGCCCCCGGGGGCACATTTTTGGTAATGGTGGAACCGGCGCCAATAAAAGCCCTCTCCCCCACTTCCACCGGTGCCACCAGATTGGTATTGCTCCCGATAAATGCTCCGTCGCCAATAATGGTGGGCCATTTTTTTTCCCCGTCATAATTACAGGTAATGGTACCGGCACCAATGTTCACGCCGGCCCCGACGATGGCGTCGCCTACATAGCTCAGGTGGGGAATCTTGCTTCCCCTCCCCACCACCGTCTTTTTCAATTCCACAAAGTCTCCCACTTTAACACCCGGGGCCAGAACACATCCGGGCCGGATGTAAGCAAAGGGACCAATGGTACAATTATCCCCAATATTGCTTTCCCGGATTACGGAGTGCTCGATAACCACCCCGTCGCCCACCTGGACACTGGTCAGCCGGCTGCCCGGGCCGATGGTACAATGCTCACCGATTATGGTATCTCCCTCGATAATCGTAAAGGGGTAGATCACCGTATCGCGACCGATCTTTACATCCCGGTCGATAAAAGTGGAGGCAGGATCCATTACCGTCACGCCGGAGAGCATCAGCTCTTCCACTACCTGCCGGCGCAGGTAACTTTCCACCCGGGCCAGCTGCCGCCGGTCATTGATCCCCTCTACTTCCCAGGCATCCTCCACCGTCAGGGCTGCCACGGGTTGACCATGCTGCACATAAATGCCAATAATGTCTGTCAGATAATATTCCCCCTGGGCGTTTTCCCTTTTAAGTGTGGACAGGGCGGTAAAAAGCCCGGGGGCGGCAAAACAATAGATGCCCGTATTTATTTCCCTCACTGCCAGTTCCTGGGGGGTGGCATCCCGCTGTTCCACTATCTTCTGTACCCGGCCCTGCGCATCCCGGATCACCCGGCCGTAACCGGCGGGATCTGCCAGGCAGGCCGTAAGGACGGTAGCTTTGGCCCCTGCAGCAGCATGGGCCGCTACCAGCCGGACCAGGGTCCCGGCGGTAATCAGGGGGGTGTCTCCGCAGACCACCAGAATGGTACCGGGAAAATCGGCCAGCAGGGGAGCGGCCTGGAGCAGGGCGTGGGCCGTACCCAGTTGCTGGTGCTGGAAGACCACCTTCGCCCGGTCCTGGACGGTACGGGCCACCAGATCGCCGCCAAAGCCGGCCACCACCACGATTTCCTCTGCCCCGGCCCCCTGTACCGCTTCCAGGACGTATTCAATCATGGGCCGGCCACAAACCTTGTGCATGACCTTGGGCAGGTCGGATTTCATCCGCGTACCCTTACCTGCCGCCAGAATTACGGCCGCCAGCGACATCAGCCGTCCCCCTTGTCTTTATAAGGGATCGCGTTAAGGGGCTGCCACCGGCAGCCCCGCCGTTTAAAACCAGTACTTAACCCGCTTTCAACAATATTCAACAAAAATTGCGAATATCCTCTCCGTCAAACAGTTTTTATACTTTTCGCACAAAAAGAGAGCATAGCGAGGCAAACGAAAGTGTCTGGGCCAGCACTCAACACCCATCGTAACACTCAGCTTCTGACCCAGCACTCAATACCCATCGTAACATTCAGCTTCTGAAGTATTAACTTGACTTGACTTGGGTGTTGAGTGCTGGGTTGACTTGGGTGTTGAGTGCTGGCCGGGTCCTTAACTATGCTCTGCCAAAAGACATCACACATCATGGGCCAGCCCTGGAGTGAAAAGGTTAAATGGCTTGTTCATAGGCCTGCAACACCGCAGTTTCAATAATAGCCCTGGCTGAGGAATTGATGGGGTGCGCAATATCCCGGAACTCGCCGTCAGGGGTTTTGCGGCTGGGCATGGCCACAAATAAGCCCTTGTTCCCCTCAACTACTTTCACATCGTGGATAACAAACATATTATCCAGGGTAACCGATACAATGGCCTTCATTTTCCCTTCGGTTAGAATTTTGCGCACCCGCACATCGGTAACAACCACTCCCTCACCACCTTCCTGATTAACCCAAATGCCTTTTTTGACTTACCGGACAGCGCTAACCCGGGCTACCCTGGCCGGCATCTATAAGCCTGTTTTCTCCACGAATGTAAAAATTCCTGCATTTTTCCATTTCAGATAGAAAAAAAATTTATTCAACCCTTTCCACCCGGTATCCTTCCCGGGACAGAGCAGCCATTACCCTCTCCACATGCCCCGGGTCACTGGTTTCCAGCAACAATTCTACCTCCGCCTGTTTTAAAGGAACCCGGGGCTTAATGCGATCGTGGTTAACGGAAATAACATTCGCCCGGACGGCAGCCAGCACGCCCAGCAACCGCTGCAGGCTGCCCGGCTGATCCGTAACCACGGTGCGGAGGCGGATTTTGCGGCCGGATTTAACCAGTCCGCGTTCAATGATGATGGAGAGAATATTGACGTCAATATTTCCCCCGCTCAGGACCAGGGCCACCTTCGCCGCCGGCAAAGACAGGTGCCCGTGTAAAAGAGCAGCCAGAACCACCGCCCCGGCCCCCTCCACCACGATCTTGGAGCGCTCCAGGAGCATTAAAATGGCCCGGGCAATTTCCTCGTCGTCCACCAGCAGAATATCATCCACGTAACGGCGCATAACTTCCAGCGTAAACTCACCCGGACGGCGTACACTGATCCCGTCGGCAATGGTAGCGGTGGCAGCCAGTTGCTGCACCTGATTGCCCTTCAGGGAAAGATAAACCGCCGGCGCCCCCCGGGACTGGACGCCAATTATGCGTACCCGGGGTTTTAAAGACTTTATGGCCACGGCAATACCGGCAATCAACCCGCCCCCGCCGACAGGCACCAGCACGGCCTCCAGATCGGGCAGCTCCTCCAGTAATTCCAGGCCGATGGTTCCCTGGCCTGCAGCCACCAGCGGATCGTCAAAGCCATGCACGAACGTGGCCCCGGTTTCTTTTTGCATCCGGCAGGCGTAATCAAAAGCCTCATCGTAACCGCCCCCCGCCAGGATCACCCGGGCACCGTAACCCCGGGTGGCCATGACCTTGGAAATGGGGGCGCCCTCGGGCATGACCACCACTGACTCAATCCCCGCCCTGGTGGCCGCATAGGCCACCCCCTGGGCATGGTTTCCGGCCGAGGCGGCAATAACCCCCCGCTGCCGCTCTTCGGCAGTCAGGGACATGATCTTGTTGTAAGCACCACGGATTTTAAAGGACCCGGTCTTTTGCAGGTTCTCCAGCTTGAAATAAACCTCGCTGCCGGTAAGCCGGGAAAAAGTGGTCGAATGATCCAGTGGTGTGGGGTGAATGACTCCGGCCAAACGCCTCCTGGCCTCCTGAATCATGGCCAGGTTTAAAGAAAGGGACATGGTGAAAACACCCTTTAACATCACGAAGCCTGTTGCAGCGTTCTGGTCACCAGGGCCAGATCCACGGGTTTGTCCACATCCACACCTACTTCCGGATAGCGGCTGATCACCACCACCCCGCGGATGCCCAGGAGGCGGGAAACCCGGGCCTGTGCTTCCTGCAGGGTAACCCGGTGCAAAAGAAAACGAATTAAAAAGCCCAGGCCCACCAGACGGCACAGGCGCAGGGGGCTTTTCCGGGCGTCCACCAGCTGCTGCCCCAGGGGCAAACAACGGGAAACTACTTCCGGATTAAGTAAAAACAGGTTGCCTCCAGTGAAGATACCTTCTTTAAGGCTGACGTAGGTCCGACGCACAGGGATGGCGAAACGTCTTTCCACTGCTTCCTTGGGAACAATGGGGTAATATAGATCCGCCTCTTGATCCTGACATTGTTCCAGGAAATCTTCAATGGCCCGGGGGGTGATCAGGGGTATGTCCGAGCTGACCAGCAGCACCCGGCGGGTGCCGGACAACTCCTTCAATCCCCGCTGCACATTTTCTAAAAGATTATTACCTGCCGGCACGATACACACCTGGACGTCTTTCAGGTGATTCACCAGCTCCTCCCTGGGTCCCACCACCACAATCCGGTTTACTCCCCTGGCCTGTGCCAGTGCCTCCACCACATACTGCACCATGGTTTTGGGACCAACAGGAATGAGAGCCTCGTAGGGTACCGGACTGCATTCCTTAAGCGGCCCGTTATTGGGACTGCCGGCCAGAACCACCGCATCCACCATTATTCCTTTGCCTCCCCCAGGGCGTTTAACAGGCTCTGTTCGGCATTCTCAATATGCTCCCGGGCCAGGATCTGGGCCAGCTCCACGTTGCGTTCACTGATGGCTTCCACAATTTGCTTGTGTTCTTCCAGGGCGTGCTTGGTTCGTCCAGGCTGGGCTAAAGAAGTGGCCCGGAAGCGTTGAATTTGATCCGCCAGGTTGGTGATGATCTGGACCAGCCTTTCATTCCGGCTGGCCTTGTAAATGAGTTCATGGAATCTGGTATCCGTTTCAACCAGTGCTTCCAGGTCGTGGCCGCTGACTTCGTAGGTTTTCACCAGTGCCCGTTCCAGCTCCTCCAGCTCCTCTTCGGTAATGCGTTCAGCGGCCAGACCGGCGGCCAGCGCTTCCAGTGCCGCCCGCACTTCAAAGACATCGACAATATCCTTTACCGAAATACCCGCCACATAGGCTCCCTTACGGGGAACCATGACCACAAAACCTTCCAGTTCAAGCTTGCGGATGGCCTCCCGCACCGGCGTACGGCTTACACCCATCTCTTCCGCCAGCTGGATTTCCATCAGCCGCTCCCCGGGTTTCAGGCGGCCCTGGATAATCGCCTCCCGCAAGGATTCAAAAACCAGTTCCCTTAAAGGTTTATAATTATCCAGCTTAATAGGAATCAGTCTCGGTTCTTCCACGGCCGCCACCCCTTTTTCTGGTCATAACACTTATATTTTACCTGTATGCCGTAATCACTGCAAGTGTATTGCATAACTGCAAAAACGGGTATAAAAAACGTGCCCCAGCCGGGGATCCAGCCGCCCGGCCACCCGGCGGGCCTCCCCTTCATCCCGGCACAGGCCCAAAACGGTCGGACCGCTACCGCTCATGACCACCCCCAGGGCACCGGCCGCCTTCAGGGCTTCCTTCACTGCGGAAACCTGGGGGTAAAGAGAAGCAGTTACCGGCTCCAGTATATTTCCCAAAAGGGCGGCTACCGCCGTGATATCCTGGCGCTCAATAGCCGCCACCATGGCAGGGGTATCGGGATGGACTCCGGGCAAAAGGCGGTCGTATTCCCGGTAGATCTGGGCCGTAGATACGGCCAGGGGTGGGGTGACCAGTACCACACCCAGAGGGGGAAGGGGTTTCAGGGGGGTGAGCAACTCCCCTTTTCCCCGGGCCAAAACGGTACCCCCTTCGAGGCAAAAGGGTACATCCGCCCCCAGCCTGGCGGCTAAAACAAGCAACTCCTCCCGGGAGAGGCCCAGGAACCAGAGTTGATTCAAGGCCGCCAGGGTGGCCGCCGCGTCGGCGGAACCGCCCCCCAGGCCGGCGGCCACCGGAATATTTTTGAACAGAAAAATATGTACCCCCTGCCGGCAGCCGGTTACCCTTTGCAAAAGCTCCGCCGCCCGGTAAACCAGATTTTCCGGACCGGCAGGTATAAGGGTGCTATCGGTTTGGAGCTCAATGCCTTGGGGACGGGAAAAAAACACCAGCCGGTCGCAAAGGGCTATGCTCTGCATAACCGTTTCCAGCTCGTGGTAACCATCAGGTAAAAGTCCCGTAATGTCCAGGCTAAGGTTAATTTTGGCACAGGCCAAAGCTTCGAGCACGGGCAATATCTCCCTTTCGGTTTTACCAATAGTTTTACGTCGCCGGGAGAATATTTCCCTGCTGCCCGCTTTTGTCTTTTTCACTGTCGCCCGGCTGCCGGCGGGCGCGAAACAACTCTACGGCTTTGACCACCCTATCCAGCTTTTCGTAAAAGATGGCCACCGTATCCCCCGGCCTGGCCGCCAGAAGGGCCCGCAGCACCGCCTCCCCTTCGGGCAAAACCACCTTGATTCTCTCCGGACGCATTTTCACCTTTATTGCCCTCCGCAAAACAGTTATGTTACCAGTATTGACCAACAAACCAGGAAAAATACCATGGTGGCGGAGGGCAACAGACATCACCATTACTACAAGGGGCCAGAAACAGTTGAAAATTTACCTAAAATTATTCTAAGCCGGGATAAATAACCGCAAGTTCAAAATCCCAGCCGGCTATAAATTTTCTCCCGGTAGAACTGAAATGCACTTTTGTTCATTTTCCTCTTTTCCATGAGCATAGACAGGAAGCTGGATCCGCCCCAGCCTCTGCCGGGCCGGGAGAAGCCACCGCCCCTGGGACGACCGCAAAAGAGAGGGCATGAGTTTGGGTAAGCTGTTAAAGGAAAGGATGGAAGAGCGTTTGGAGGCAGAAGGCGAAGCAAACGGGAACAGGCCGGCCCGGGGTTCCCGCCCTTGCCGGGCAAGGTGGCCCCGGGATCACGTCAACTTTTTAAAAAATACTTTCCACCTGTACCGCAAATCCGGCGATTACACGGGATTGAACCTCTCCCTGTTGCTCCACTTCCTGGTCCAGGGCATATTTACTACCCTTCAGGCAAAAAACCTGGACCGATTTACTATGGGGA
>DYEX01000097.1 GCA_020725525.1 Desulfovirgula sp. | reverse complement strand
GGGGTTGGGCTAAATTAAAGTGAGAATTGACAGAGAAGGCCGAAAAAGTTCTAGAGACGCTTCCGGAGGGCGGCCAGCTTATATCTGATCTGGTGAGGGATTTGGTTTCTGGGCCGCCAGCAGAGTGGCCTTCGGCACTGCGCGTTTTCGACCTGCTGGGCGATGCTGTCCCGGAGGAGCTGCTCGAGGGGGTGGCGAAATGGTCTGTAAAAGTTTACCGTACCTTGATGTCAAACCCCTATTATTGGAATTCAAAGATCCTTCAGTTCTGGAAGCCGATTGTAGAGTTTCATGACATATCCGACAGAGTTTGGGACGAGCTTTTTCCTGTTTTTAAGGACATGGCAACGAAGCCCTTCTTTTGGGCTTCTAATTACGAACTAATGTGGACTGTACTTGTTAAAGCTCCTCTCAGACAGGCGCAGGACCTGGCGAGGTCAATTGCTATGGTGGCTCGAGAAAGCGAGGAAAGATACAGGCATGTCATTTTGTTTAATGCCTCTCTTGAAAGGGCTGATTTAAAGGATATTTGCATTGGGTATTTGCGCAAACGGATTCAAACATCAAGCGATCCCTTACTAGAATACGATCTTTCGTTGTTCTTGGATAATGAGGACAATAAACAGGTGAAGAGCAATGAGAACGCCTGTCGGAGCTTAATTGAGAAATTGGAGGGCTTTTGTAAAAGTATAGAAGACAGAGATGGGAAGTCCTTTTCGATTGGTGCCGATATAGCATCTGATTTCCGCCGCGTTGATTGGAGTACTGTTCCCGAAGGAACTCTAGACGGTATTTTGGAAAGAGCGGCGACCATAATTAAGGACTGCCCTAATATTCTAAACATCGAATTGGCAGAACTCATAAAGGTGCTCATCAATATTTGCCGCACCGCTCCTGAGGGCTACCGGGTGAAACTGGCGCACCTGGCTGTAGAGTGGATTAAAAATCCGCCGCGGGGAAAGGATTTTCCCGGTGATGGAGGTCCTTTTGGCAGCTTCAGCTTTACTACAAATATACAAAAACCAATCGACTATGCCTTGATTTTATTAGTTGTTGAGCTGTACAAAAAGGCAGACGCCAGCCTGAGGCGGGAATTTAGGTGCTGGGCGGTGAAGCAGTGCATCTCTGCCGAGGATTTTAATTTGGCCTATCTCTGCCGATTTTTCATCTACATTTTGCTGACGGAAGAAGGCGATGCCAAAGAACAGGGTTATGCGGGCCTCATGACCATTTACGCCCGGGTCTACTATGCTACGGGTTTTGCGTATTGCCTTAAGGGCGCTCTGAGTATCCTTGATCAGGAAGATGTTGAAGATGGGCTGTCAGGTTGGGAGCTTCTGGAGAAGTCCCCGGCGCGCGAGCTGGTTAAAGAAATTCTGTTTGAGTGGATAAAAAGGACGTCCAAATCTCCGGAGCCGGAAGAGCGTGAGGCGTGTGCAGTCTTAGTTAAGAGGTGGACCGACAAGTTCGGCACAACAAACGAGCTAGAACGAGCGGCTGACATCCTTCGTGCCGATCCCCGAGCAAGGGTGAGGCGGATTTTCACAGCATCTAAAGCCAGCAGTGCTTAAAGGTGGTGCTTTGTCCCTGTGAAGCCAAATCCAGACCGGAATAAGGTGGTATTGGCGCTCAAGCGGGCGGTTGAGGCTACCTTTGATAGAGAAAAGTGGATGGAGCTGGGCTATCTTACGGACAGCATCGGGATTATCGAGATGCACCCTCGTTTGCTAAGGAGTCTTCATTGGGGAGATCAGGATTACGGTGCTTGTATTCTTGAAGTTCTTCCTAAAATCCTGGGAGACAATTTAGAGAATCTCAGAATTGTAGAGGAATTTGTTGGTCTTGAGGACTGGTTGCGCAGGAACGATCCCCAGCTGTATGCCGAATTGTATGGGGGCACTCCGGTCACTTTCGAAGAAATCGAAGAAATAGGAAAGATCAGAAACGTCTATGAGCTGAATCAAAACGTAGCCAGGATCAGGCGTTCGCTACCTGATAATCCGGCGCTTGCTGTAGGTTCTGCCAAAGAACTCCTGGAATCGGTTATGAAGACAATTCTAGCAGAAGAGGGGGTGGAACTCAGCAACGAGGAAATTCCGGAGTTATTGAAGATGTGCAGAAAGTTTTTAGGCCTCGACCCGAAGACAGCAACTGCCGGTCCTGAAGGCGAGATACTGCGCCGAATCCTTAACAGCCTGGGCCAAATTGTTGTCGGCGTTGCTGAGGTGCGGAACTTGGTGGGGACCGGACACGGAAGAAGCAGAGGGCCTCAGATCGACGTGGTACATGCCCGGCTAGTTGTGAACGCTGCTGCCACAATTGCCACATACTTCTTGGAGCTTTGGGAAGCTCGAGGAAAGCTCTAGAAAAAAAGCGGTATTCTTATGGGTTTTCGGAAAACCTACAGGCATTCCGGGCAGTTAAGTGTGCTGTTGGGCGTGATTCCAGTTCCGTGAGGTTCCTTCTCCCTCAGCGTGAGTTTGCTGACCAGGGCGGGTGTGGAAATGACGCTAAAAAACCGTATACCTGAACCACTCAAAAGACGGTTGCGACGGGAAGCAGGTTTTGGGTGTTGCAAGTGCGGTTATCCTGTTTTCGAATATCATCACATTATTCCATGTTCAGAAGACCCCAAAGATTTAATGATACTTTGTCCAATTTGCCATCACGAAGAAATAATTCATAGTGACACAGGTGATTACTAGAAATAGAGTGCTGTACTGATATTCCTTACAAATTTTTACTTTACAAGTAATTAAAGGTAAGAGGAGAGAAGTCTTCTAATGGACATTCTTCATGACGTGCTTAAACCGGGTCTTAAAGTGGTTTTCTGCGGGACGGCGGCTGGTAACCGTTCGGCCGCAATTGGAGCCTATTATGCCGGGCGAGGTAACCAATTCTGGGCGGTGCTGTACCGTATTGGTCTGACCCCTCGCCAGTTACAGCCACAAGAATACCGTAGCCTTCTGAGCTACGGTATTGGCCTTACTGATCTCGTGAAAAGGGTCTCCGGAAATGACAATACCTTGGAGAAGGAGTTCTTTGATATTGGGGGTTTCCGGCAGCGGTTGGTAAAAGCGGTTCCAAAGGCTGTCGCCTTTAATGGTAAGCGGGCTGCCATGGAATTTCTAGGCCGTCACGTGAAATACGGGTTACAGCCGGAAAGAGTGGGGTCATCGGCTGTTTTCGTTTTACCATCCACCTCAGGTGCAGCACGAGCTTACTGGATTGAACAATACTGGTTGGAACTTGCCGAGTATGTAGGACGGTATGATAACAGGGATACTACACAAGTTCTGAATAAATAGCGGAATAACGTCTTCCACAAGAATGGGGTAGAACAGTTTGTTTCTACGCGGAACCTCATAGTGACGAAATAAAAAAACCAACACACACTTGCCTACAAAATAACGATTGCCCAAAAGTTGATACGGATGGGTACAAGGTTTCACTGGTTTTAAGAATCATTGGAATTAGCCGTCCAACTTATGTTCTCCGTAGGGATCGATTCCTAATCATAGCGGTAGGGCTCTCTTACTGGACTGGGAAGAGAGCCTTTCCTCTTTAAATTCGCATTGCGAAAATTGTATAACATGATTAGACTAATCACGCGAGGTAATGTAAATGGTTTTTGTAAACCGCAAAGCTGAACTGAACTGGCTGGAGGAAGCTTACAAAATCGGTCGTGCCCAGCTGCTGGTGTTATACGGCCGCCGGCGGGTGGGGAAGACGGAACTGCTCAGGGTTTTTTGCCGGGAGAAGAGACACGTCTTTTTTGTGACCGACCTGGCGCCCGGCCGGGAGCAGTTGGTTGCTTTTTCGCAGCGGCTGTGGGAGCAGGCCTACGGACAGGCAGAAACGGTTTTTTCCTTTCCTTCCTGGGGAGGCTGCCTTCCGTTTTATGGGCGGGCTGGACCGCCAGGAGCGGCTTATTGTGGTGCTGGATGATTTTCCCTACCTTATGTAGACCAATCCGGCCATTCCTTCCTTTTGCAGAAAGTCTGGGACCCCTGGTGGGACGGGCGGAACGAATTGGACCTGCTGGCCATCAGTGAGGATGAAGCGGCCATTATGTTGGCGCCGCAAGGCTCTATCTCGCCGGTCGCTGCTGCTTCACGGTCCTTTCCAGGGCGTCTTCCACCTGCAGGGCATAGTCGGCCAGCAGGTGGAGGTTATGGTGCAGGTATTCCCACGCCTGGAAGTTTACACGGTCGTGGCACAGTATATTGATGGCTTCTGTGATAAAGGAAGCCGCCCGCCGGGTAATGATGCCGGCCCGGTGCAGTACCAGGGGCAGCAGTTGCCGTTCTTCCGGTACGGGTAGCCCCAGCCTGACCACCGCCCGGTGGGCCAGGTTCAGGCAGGTGCGCAGAATGCCCTCATAGGAGGCAAAAACCTGGCCCCGGGCGGTGCGGACGATCCAGGTTGCCTTTAGCCGCCAGGCGGCAATGGTGGCCTCCTCCGGCGTAGGGCGGCCGTACCGGAAAGCCAGCTTTTCCAGTTCCGCCTTAAAGGAGGGATCCGGGGTGTGGACCGGCAGGGCGCCGGCCAGCATCCAGGGGAGGGAAGAAACGGTGTGGGGTGCGTTCAGCACCACCACTTCCACCGGGGTGAAGAGCCATTCCGCCCGGGGTTCGGCGTCATAACCGGGAAAAAGCGCCTCCGTCAGGGAGTATTCCAGTGCCGCTGCCAGGTCCAGGGCGTTGTCTGTGTTCGGGCACAGGGAGGGGTAAAGGCCGATGCCCACATCCACATCACTCAGAGGGGTGGCCGTGCCCCCGGCATAAGACCCCATCAAATAGGCTACGGCCACCTGTGGCCGGTCCTGGACATGGCGTTTAATTTCACTGATAATTTTTTCGCTCTCGAGAAGCATTTTTATTCCTCGCGAATGGCTTCGGTGACTGCTTCATAGGAAAGGCTTTATTGCTAATTGCATCCGGTATTGAGTCCGGTTATTTTATTTAGTATAATCTTGATTAGACTAATCATATCATAATTAAGTTATATTAGCAATGAGGTGCTGCTGTGACTTTTGTAAACCGGAAAGCTGAATTGAACTGGCTGGAGGAAGCTTATGGAAGCGGTCGTGCACAGCTGCTGGCGTTATACGGCCGCCGGCGGGTGGGGAAAACGGAACTGCTCAGGGTTTTTTGCCGGGAGAAGAGACACGTCTTTTTTGTGGCCGACCTGGCGCCCGACCGGGAGCAGCTGGCCGCTTTTTCGCAGCGGCTGTGGGAGCAGGCCTACGGACAGGCAGAAACGGGTTTTTCCTTTCCTTCCTGGGAAGCTGCCTTCCGTTTTATGGGCGGGCTGGCCCGCCAGGAGCGGCTTATTGTGGTGCTGGATGAATTCCCCTACCTTATGGAGACCAATCCGGCCATACCTTCCATTCTGCAGAAAGTCTGGGACGAGGAATTGAGAAATACAGGGATATTGTGTATTTTGTGCGGTTCCTATGTAGGAGTGATGGAGAGGGAGGTTCTGGGATATAAGAGCGCCCTCTACGGCAGGCGCACCGGGCAATACCTGATTGAGCCCCTGCACTTTCACGATATGGCGGGCTTTTTCCCGGGGAGGGATCCTATCTGGCAGGTGGAAGCCTACGCCGTGCTCGGTGGAGTGCCGGCATACCTGCTGGAATTTATGGATGAAGATGAGCTTTTTGCCGGCATTGCCCGCCGGGTGCTGCGCCGGGGCACCTTCCTCTATGAAGAACCGCGTTTTCTTCTCATGCAGGAACTGCGGGAGCCGGCCAATTATTTTGCCGTGCTCAGGGCCGTTGCCCACGGCAAAACCCGCCTGAATGAAATCACCCAGGCGGCGGGCCTGCACGACCGCAGTGCCGCTTCCCGTTACCTGGACATATTAAGGGACATGGGTTTAATCCAGCGTCTGGTGCCGGTGACGGAAAAGCAGCCGCAGAAAAGCCGCCGGGGTATTTACCGGTTACAGGATCAATTTCTGCGCTTCTGGTTTCGCTTCGTTTACCCCAACCGCAGCGACCTGGAGGAGGGAGAAGCGGAGCGGGTGCTGGAAACCAGGATCAAGCCCCATTTTCCGGAGTTTGTTGGCCCGGCCTTTGAAGAGGTTTGCCGGCAGCATTTGCGACTCCTGGGGCGGCGGGGGAAACTTCCCTTTTATCCCTACCGTCTGGGCTCCTGGTGGGACGGGCAGAACGAACTGGACCTGCTGGCCATCAGTGAGGATGAAGCGGCCATCATGGTGGGTGAGTGTAAGTGGTGGGCGAAACCGGTAGGGGCAAATGTACTCTCCGAACTCCAGCAAAAGGCAAAAGCCGTGCTGCCCCATTTTCAGCGGCCGCCGCATGTGTATTACGCCCTGTTTGCCCGGAACGGTTTCACTGAAGAGCTGCATCAAATGGCGTCAGAACGACACGACCTGCTGCTTATTGAAGCCAGTCAATTCCATGGTGCAGGCGATTTGTGAACGTTTATTCCCTGTGATAACGTTTTCTAAAAAGTCTCATCTGCGGGAAAAAATTGACTGTTCAACGGTAGGACGGTAAAATAAGCAAAACGGAAGAAAGCGGCATTTACAATCTTTCCCTGTGTCTGATAGCAATATGGTATGAGAGGTGTTCTACAATGCTTGATAAAACAATTACTCTTGATGTTACATTTCTACAGAAAGTCACTCCCGTATTGAGGGAAATGGGGTTTGCAGATGTAAAAGAATTCCTGAAAGAACAGGCATTATTATTGCTTATGGCTAAAATAAGTCGTTACAAAGCTGAATGCGACTATTTCCAAAGCAAATATGGCATGTCTTTTGAAGATTTTGCTAGAAAGGTGGAAAATGCAAAGGAAGAGGATTTTGCCCAGGAAGAGGATCTTCTTGATTGGCGTTTTGCCAGGGAGGCTTTAGTTGAGCTCGATCAGCGGAAGCGGGAGATCGAAAGTGCTTAAAACAATCGCCGCCTTCAAAGATGTCGTAGATAACTTTAACGTTGAGTTATTTGAGCGCGAGGGCAAGAGGAGCCGTCTAAAGGCCAGGATTACCTTTATTGATGGCAGTGTCCTCGTAATAAAGGACTATTCACACCATAAACACGTCGGCTCTCCTGGTAATGTTGAACCATCGCTGGAAATTGAGCTAAGGGATGTTCTTAAAGTAATACGGTCAAGAATAATGGTGCAGAGGCTGTGAGCTGGGATTTCCCCATTGCCCGGCGAATTCATTACCTCAGCTTTCCAAATTCTATCGGAGGTGTGTCATGCTTAACAAACTTCTCGCCAGCATTGGCATTGGTTCTTTGTCCCCATTTCCACATTGGATGCCACCTTTAATTTCCCGTTTAATTTGACCTGGGCCCCTGGCAGCAGGTTTATTATGCTGAATTCGATGGCCGCCGGCGGAAAAGGGTCATTATTAAAGTGCTGGGGGAATAACCAACCTGGATCTACAACATAAGATGTGGGTTTACTTTTAGGTTTTGGATGCATTTTGTCTTGTAATAGGAATATACGTCTTGTATACTGTAGGAAAAGGGAGGTGTGTTGTTTGAGCACAAGAAATATCATTAAAACCACTGTCAGTCACCGTTACCAGACCGTTATTCCAGCCGGGATTAGGGAACGTTATAATATTCGGGAAGGGACGCGCATAGCCTGGATCGACCAGGGCGGGGAGATAAAGATAATTCCTTTGCCAGCTGAACCGGGTAAACTTTTCCGGGGTGCTGGAAAGGGAAAGGATTTGCTCGGTTTACTGATGAAGTACCGGGAAAAGGAACGGAAAGTAAATGAGTGACATCAAAAAATACGTGCTGGACACCAGTGCCCTGTTGACCTATTACCAGGATGAAGCAGGAGCTGACCTGATCGAAGAGGTATTTGTACAAGCTTCCTCAGGTAAGGCAATTGTTTATATTTCGTTCATGAGTATTTTTGAGATTGCTTATCTGGTCATGTCCAGGGAGAATCTGGATGAGGCAACAAAACTGGTTCTCCAGCTAAGGGAATTGCCACTGGAAGAAGTCTGGCCTGACGAGGAGCTGCTCTGGTTGGCCGCACAAATAAAAGCAAAGGGCGGGTTAAGCGTGGCCGATGCTTTTATTGCTGGCCTGGCAAGGAGAAAAGCTGCTACGCTGGTGCACCGGGATCCGGAATTCAGCAGAGTTGATCTGGAAATTGATCAATTGATGCTTCCGGCTAAAAATATCCCGAATTCTCAATAACCAGTTCGGATAAAAATTGGGCTGAAATCCTCTGGCAATGCTCAACATGATCCGGTCAGGCAGCCGGATTATTTTTGTGCGCGCCCGAGCATGGTCGTGGTCTATTAAAAGCATATCAGTGTTTCTTCCTGAAAAGGACTTCCTCATTGCCCGCCGAATTCATTATCTCAGCTTTCCAAATTCTATCGGAGGTGTGTCATGCTTACCAAAATTCTCGCCAGCATTGGCATTGGTTCTGCCAGGGTAAACCTGGAGGTGGCGGGGACTGCGGTCCCCCTGGGCGGGATCCTGAATGGGACCATCAGGATCCAGGGCGGGAACGTCGAACAGCGGGTGGACAAAATTTACATAAACCTTATCCTATCCTCAGCCTATAAGGCCGGGGATCAAACCAGGAACATTCGCCGGATCATCGGCACGGTCACAGTGGGGGAGAAAATGGTGGTCCGGCCGGGGGAGGAAAAGGTCTACCCGGTGAGTTTCCAGATCCCCTTCGGCCTGCCCATTTCCAGGGGCCGGACCAGGTACTTCCTCCAGACGGGGCTGGACATACCCCAGGCCATTGACCCGGTTGACCATGACCCCATTCAAATAGTGCCCAACAGGGAGTTCAAAATGTTCTTCGATGCCTTAAGGTTCCTGGGCTTTCGGGAAAAGCCCGGCTGTGGGGATTACAACGGCCGCTTCCAGGAGTTTGAGTACCGTCCCACCACCTATTTTGCCCGGGAGCTCGATGAAATCGAGGTTTATCCCGTGGCCGGGGAAAGGGAACTGGTGGTGGTCATGCAGCTCGACAAAAAGGCCCGGGGCCTCTTCGGGTCTCTTCTGGACGAGCTGGACCTGGACGAAAGATTTGTCCGGTTTACCATCCCCTACAGTGAAATAGACAGTGTGGCCGGGCTGGCTGAAATGCTGAGGAGTATTATTGAAAGGGAATACCGGAAGATTATTTAGTGGAAAATGACTTTGTCCCCATTTCCACATTGGATGCCACCTGGAGGTGCTGGATGAACTGGCCGCCAGCCTGGATATAGGGATTTTTGTTGCCGGCAGTAGAAGAAAAAGTCGAGTTGTTTTTTGGAGGAACCTGTGGGGTGTACAGGAACAAGAAAGAGACAGTCTCTTTATCAGGCCAGGCCTTCCCCATAGTCACCTTAGAGGAGAAGAGGAGAACCACAAGCGTGAATACGGGAGCACAAATCTGCCCTTTTTTCCAGCCGGTGCTGGCAGTGGACACTTACAGCATATGGGGTTACGAAGTCTTGGGCAGAAAGGTGACGCCGCAGGGTGTTGAGAGTCTGGGTGGATTTTTTCACGATCCGGCTGTGCCAGTGGAGGAAAAGCTGGAAGTGGATCGTTTGGTACGCCGCAAGGCATTGAAGGTTTTTAAGCAGAGCGGCAGGAATACACGGTTGTTTTTAAACATCCAGCCGCAGTGGCTTTGCCCTTTCATGGGCCAGGAGCGAAAATTTCCCACCCTGGAGTATCTTGAAGAATTTGGTATTAGTGCTGACCGGATTGTGGTGGAAATAAGCGAAACAGAATTCTGTGCAGACATCGAAAGCCTTTCCATACTGGTTGCCAGGTATCGCGAAGCCGGTTGCCGGATTGCCGTTGATGACGTTGGCCGCGGTTTCAACAACCTGGAGAGAATTATTGCTACTCGTCCGGATTTTTTGAAGGTGGATACCCTGCTGGTCAGGAAGAGCATGCAGGAAGAGCCGGCCCGTTACTTGCTGGAAGCCCTGGGTTATTTTGCAGAAAAATCGGGGTTGAGCCTGATTCTTGAGGGAATTGAAGATGCAGAATTGTTGCGGTTGGGGCTGGAAATCGGCGCGCGTTACTACCAGGGTTTCTTTTTGGCTCCCCCGGCACCTCGTTTGGCCGAAACTGCTGGCCTGGCGGAGCTCATGAAACGAGAAGTCGAGGGTTATGTGCGTGGTGAAATCCAGTGGCGTAACAGACGATGGCGGGAGGCCGAAGAGCTAGATAAGCTTTTGAAAAGCCTTTGCTTTTCTGACACTACTCAAAACCTCGATGAATACATAAGTAGGTTAATGCATTGCCTGCCCGGATATTGTTTTCGTATCTATGTATGTGACGGTTATGGCTATCAAAAAACGCCCAACTTCACCCGCAATCCGTGTGGCGGGTGGACCGTTTCCGGTGAATATCTCAACCGTAACTGGAGTTGGCGCCCATACTTTCCTCGTGGTATCACCTTTGCCAGACAGCTGGGCAAAGGAATTGCTTCCGAACCCTATTTCGACCTGGAAACCCGTCTAAAGATATGGACATTTTGTTATTTCCTGGGTGACGACCTGTACCTGTTTATTGACAGCCGGGTGAATTAAAAAAGATTTCAGCTACCACAGAAAGGTTAAAAAACACCCGGATGGTGCGGGACACGCCCGGACTGCCAATGGGCGCAGAAGATGGCCTCGCAGAACCGGGTTGAGTCCGGAGCAGGAAAAGGCGGTTAAGGCAGGATACGTGCCGTGCAAGGTGTGCAAACCGTAGCTGAGCCTCCCCATGGCTAAAGCCAGGGGGTTCCTGACTCCAGCGCATGAGTAGCTGTCTGTGGGCCTGCCTCTTCCCGTCGGACGAACCTGGCGGGACCTTAGCATGTCGCCTTTAACCAGACAGCTTTTGCGGTCAACCCGCTCCGGCCACTCGTAGGCGCTCCACCGCGGCTAATGGAACCGTGCTTCACTCGCGGGTTCGGCATAAGGCCCATCCCCGACCGCCGGGACGACTCCGCCCCGTCCTATCATCTACTCGAAGGTATCAAGGCGGATGAGCCCGTGATAAAAACTTATATTCCAAAACTTGCCGGCGCAATGTAGAAGTAACTGCGCTTTGCCTTTTCTACCGCTTCATCAAGCAAAAGTTTGATTTTCGACCATTCTTCTATAGCTGATTGACGATCAAGATAGTAGTTTCCTTCCCTGTCGACCTTAACATGCCGGGCGAGAAATCCGGAGTATAAATCCCTTTGAGCAGTAACGCCGCAGTCGCACCTGTGCCACCGAGCGGAAAGTTTTTTCTTTTCTTTTCGCCCGCACTGGCACATTTGCGAAAGGGCCGTGCCGGTGGTGGGGAACTTGACAACCCTGCCTTTAGCTGCTGTCGCCTTTTGCTCCAATCTGTTCACAAACATGCCCGGCGCCCGGTAGCTGACCGACATGCCGAAGTTTCTCTGGAACGCCTTGTACGAAACGTTTTCCAGGTAAAATTCGTTCCCCCTCCGGAGCAGGTCGTTGATCAACTTACCGTGAAGAGATTTCCGGTGCTCGGCCTGGCGGCGGTTTAATTCGGCGAACTGTGCCCTGGTCCTTAAATAGCGTTTGGAATTCTTCCACTGCAGCCTGCCCTTCTTAACCGTGCCGTCAGGGTTGTAGTTGTCCGGGTTGTTGGCCCTCCTCTGGCGGTCCATCCGGCACTGTAAGACCCTTATTTTTGCGTGGATGTCGTCCAGTTCACGGCAGAACAGGTGGAGGTTCGCTTCTTTGTCACCAACTTCGCCCAAGGTGGAAGGCCCAACGTCCAGGCCGATTTTTCCTTCAGCAACATAGTTCTTCTCTTTCTGATAGGGCTTGCCTTTGCAGACAAGCTGCGCATACAGGCGGACCCTGCCGCGAATTGTCCTTTTCACCAGCCGTACGAATTTTACCGGGCAGGAGAGGCCGTGCATAACCACCGGGTCATCTTCGTCGATGATGGCCGGGAGTTCCAGCTCGTTCCAGATCAAGTGCCCGTCTCTCCAGCGGATACCCTGTTTGTTGGTTTTGCCCTCCAGGGTATTCAGTTCTCCGTACCGCTTGAACCTCACTCTTTTGGCTTCGCCGGTGACCGTCTTGTTGACCGCACTATATGCCCTGGTCGCTAGAGTCTGGGCTGTATTGGCATCGATGTGCTCACCCAGCCAGGAGTTGCGGATTCTGGCTGCATAGGCGTGCAGGGAGAACTCGGTGAAACCGTACTTTTCCCTGGCTTCTTTAAAGGCTTCCGTCCGGGCTTTGATTTCCTCTTTGGTTTTATAGGGCATAGCCAGGGCCGCCCGGTACATCTTCGAGCGGAGCATCTGGTCGCGCCTTTTCAGAGCCTCACCCAGGCAGGCGTTGTAGATCTGCCGACCTGCCTCGAAGCGGGCGAGGGCTTTCCTGGTCTGCTCGGAGTTGGCTCTGAGGGGTATTTCCACCACGAAGCTGTCGGTTTTTGAGCGGCCCACAGTCTTAAACTCCTTTCTGCTGCTCGATGTACTGTTTGATCACCTGCAGGGGTGCTCCTCCCACGGTGCTGACGAAGTAGCTGTTCGTCCAGAGGGAAGGGAGCCTCTTTTTAAGCCAGGGAAACTCTTCGCGCAGGATTCGCGAAGAGCGTCCTTTAAGGGTTTTGACGAACTTGTGGATGCCGAACTGCGGGTCGACTTCGCAGAGAATGTGCACGTGGTCGGGCATGACTTCCATTTCCAGGATTTCCGCCCGGCAGCTGTCGGCAACTTCTTTTGCGATAACTTTCAGCCTTTCATCTACTCCATCGACCAGGACTTTGCGCCGGTACTTCGGGCAGAAAACTACGTGGTACTTACAGGAGTAGACCACGTTATTGTTGGATTTGTACTCAACCAGAAACTTTTTCATATGTTCATTATATCGTAGCCAATCAATTAACACAAGAAAAATTTACCGGCGCTCCTCCCCATGGCTAAAGCCAGGGGCTACCGCGCCGGGAAAGGCTGGTGTGTAGCCCAAAAATTATAGGCCAGGAAGGTGGGGCGGTTTGTATGATCAGGTTGAGGGGTCACCACTTGATTTGCCTGCACTTCTACCGGGGTGAGGGATACAGTCGGGAATTTGTCGAAAACCTGGAAGACGTAGTGCGCAGGGCCACGGAGGGCGAGGAAATAGAGGTAGTTGAAGGTGCGGACGACATCTGCCGGGCTTGCCCGACGCTCCAGGGAGAAAAGTGCGTCGCCAGGCCCGGGGTGGACGCAGAAATCAGGGAAATGGATGCGGAAGCGGCCGCGCACCTTGGTGTCGAAGTTGGGTCAAAGGTGCTCTGGCATGAAATAAAGGCCAAAGTGATGACGACGTCCAAAGAGTGGCTGGCGGCTTTCTGCGAGGGGTGCGACTGGGGAGAAGTCTGCGCCGAGAAAAAGAAAGTGTTGGGGCTGGTTTGAACCAGCTTTTCCCTCTATATTTATGAAAAGAATGCCCCCATGTTTGCGACGGTCCCTCCCGCAAAAGCGCGAGGGGCTTTTTTTAGCCGGGTTTTACAAAGCCAGTGGGTTGTGGTACATATTTTAAGGAGGCGATAATATAGAGGAAAAAAGGAGTAAAGACAATGAAAATAAAGGTAATTCCCGGGGATTTCGTGGTCAGGGAATTGGCCCGCCTGCCTCTCCGGGAAAAAGGGCCCTACCGGCTTTACCTTTTAGAAAAGAAGGGATGGAATACCATCGACCTTTTGCTCCAGCTTGCGAAGGCACATGGCCTTCCCTACCGCCTTTTTGCTTACGGGGGATTAAAGGACAGGCACGCCCATACCTTTCAGTACGTCACGGTTAAGCACCCCGCTAATTTAACCACCGGGGACAAAAACTTTTCCTTCCAGAGCATTGGCTATATGGACAGGCCCATGGGGCCCGATCTTCTGGAGGGAAACGAGTTTGCCATCACCATCCGTGCCCTCAGTGCGGAAGAGGTATCCCGCATCACCCGCCGGGTTGATGAGGTCAGGGGTTTTGGTTGCCCCAATTACTATGATGACCAGCGTTTTGGCAGCATGGACCGCCAGATGGGCTTCATGGCCGAGAGATTGCTGAAAAAGCACTATAACGGCAGCCTGCAGATCTACCTTACCGGTATTTACCCGGAAGAAAAAAAAGAGGCCAGGGAACGAAAGCGCTTTTTCCGCGAACACTGGGGGGATTGGGCGACCTGCCTTTCCCGTGCCAAAACTACCATGGAAAGTAGAATATTTTCCCTGCTCGCAGAGAAACCAAAGGCCTACATAGAGGCCTTGCAGATGATCCCCAGGGAAGAGCTTTCGCTTCTTTTTTCGGCCTACCAGAGTTTTCTCTTTAACGAGCTTTTAAGAAGGATTTTGCAGGATCTCGGGCTTGATCTTGCGGCTGTTTCCGGAGTGGCCGGACCCTATCTTTTTTACCGGCGCCTGGAAAGAAAAGAGCTTGCCTGTTTGAAGTCTCTTGCCCTGCCGCTGGCTGCCAGCCGCATGGAGTTTCCCGATGCCCGCACCGAACAACTCTTTGCGGCCATCCTGGAGGAAAGAGGTATCAAGCGCAGCAGTTTCAACCTCCGCAAGGTGCGGCAGGCCTTTTTTAAGTCGACTCCCAGGAATGCCGTAGTTTTTCCCGGCGATTTTCGCCTGGAGCCGGCGGAACCCGATGACCTTTACCCCGGCAGGCAAAAAATCCGCCTTTTCTTTAAGCTGCCGCGGGGGAGCTACGGGACAATGCTCATCAAGAGGCTGACCATGCCTTGAACAATGATAATTACCCCTGTAATAGCGGGATGATATGACTGGCTGGCAGAGGTAAAGAACAGCGGTGAGGTGAGAGAAATGGCGGAAAGAGAGCGGCAGCGCCTGGATAAAGTGCTGGCACACATGGGGTTTGGTACCCGTAAAGAGATTAAAAAGCTGGTTAAAGAAAAAAGAGTCAGGGTCAACGGGGAGCTGGCCAATGACCCGGGATTACACGTTTTGCCCGGCCGTGATCACATCGAGTTGGACGGCGAACCCGTAGAGTACAGGCAGTACATTTATATAATGCTAAATAAGCCGCAAGGCTTTCTATCCGCCACCGAAGATAGATTTGCGCAAGTAGTGGTTGACCTGCTTCCTCCTGAATATCGTGCATTTCATCCGTTCCCTGTAGGGCGGCTGGACAAAGATGCAGAGGGATTGCTTTTACTTACCAATGACGGCAAGCTGGCCCATCAACTCCTGTCACCAAAAAAACGTGTGCCCAAAACGTATTTTGTCGTTGTATGCGGGATGATTACAGAAACAGATGTGGAAGCATTTCGTCATGGGGTAATCTTAAATGACGGCTACCGTACCATGCCCGGTGAGTTAAAGATTCTTCGCTCCGGGCCGGAATCGGAGGTTGAACTCACCATTTATGAAGGAAAATATCATCAGGTAAAGCGCATGTTTGAAGCTGTGGGCAGGAAAGTAACCTATCTTAAGCGGATTGCCATGGGACCCTTAATCCTGGATGAACGGTTGAAGCCCGGAGAGTATCGTGAATTATCGGAAGAAGAAATAAAAAAGCTGCGGGAATGGATCCGCCAACCAGCGGGCGGGTAAAGGAACAAAATCGAGGGGGTATTTGGGATGGGTTATGTTTTGCTTTACATGACAGCACCCAACCGGGAGGAGGCCGAGTCTATCGGCCGCTCCCTGGTGGAGAGGAGGCTGGCGGCCTGCGTCAACATTTTGCCTCAGATCCAGTCATTTTACTGGTGGGAGGGTCAGGTGCAGGCGGATAGTGAGGTTTTACTTTTGGCCAAGACACGGGAGGAATTGGTGGAGCCGGCCATCGCCGCTGTCAAGGAGATGCATAGCTATACGGTACCCGCTATTCTAGCCATTGAAATTAAGAACGGTAATCCGGATTTTTTGAAGTGGCTTGATGAAGAGACGAATTTGGGATGACGGGATCAGGGACCTGCGCTAAAAGTTTTGTGGTACCGGTGCAACAAAATGAAATTTCCCACCGCGTAGGAGAGTGGGACATCTGGTTGGTACAGGCCCGGCAAACCGTAAAATCTTCTTGACATATTCTCTCCTGGCGTGATAGCATTTTGCCAGATATGGTTCCGGAGTGTGCGCTGAGGTTTAGACCAGCCAATAGAAAAGAGTCGAGCTGAGGTGAGCTGAGATGAGTGGATTGGGTTGATTGAACCAACACTCATCTATTTGAGTGTTGGTTTTTAATTTTCGCAAGGGGTGATTGAGGTTACGGTTGGTACGGTTAGTTATTAAGGCGTGGAGGTACCCACGGTAGTAAAAAGGCCAATAAAAGAGCTCAGCTGAGGAGGGTTAGACTTTGAGGAAGAGTTTGTTAGGCGTTATTGCGGTTTTATTGCTGGCTGGCCTGGTGGTTACGGGCTGCAGCGGAGGTGCTGCAAAAGAGGGTAAAAAGCAAGAAGAATCCGGGGCTGCAAAGCCAATCGTCTTGAAATATGCTTTCTTTGCTCCCGCCAATACTTTCCCCGCCAGGCAAATGGAGAAGTGGAAGGAAGAACTGGAGAAGCGGACCAATAACAGGGTCAAGGTTGAGTTGTTCCCAGGGGGAACCCTGCTGACTGCACAGAACATGTATGACGGGGTAAAGAATGGGGTGGCGGACATCGGTTTGTCCTGCCCGACCTACGAACCTGGCCGCTTCCCGTTGTTGGCTATTTCAGATTTGCCTTCCGGTTTCCCCAACTCCAGGGTAGCCAGCCGGGTGGTCTTCGATCTGATTAAGGAGTTTCCGCCCGACGCCTTTAAGGATTTTAAGATTATCACTGCTTTTGCCACTGAGCCTGCCCACCTGATGGTCACGGAGCCGGTCACCAGCCTGAAAGACCTGAAAGGGAAACAAATTAGAATATCCGGGGCCCTTACCCCGGTCTTAAAGGAATTGGGCGCTTCCCCCGTGGGGATGCCCATGTCGGAGGTCCCGGAAGCCCTCCAAACAGGTATTATTGAGGGGCTGGTGAGTTCGCGGGAAGTCCTGATGGATTTGAAACTGGCGGAGAAACTCAAGTATACGACCGATTACCCCCTGACCATCACCAGCTTTGTGGCGGTGATGAATAAAGATGTCTGGAACTCCCTGCCGCCTGACGTGCAAAAGGTGATTGATGACTTGAGCCTCGAAATGGCCATTTGGACCGGCGAATACATGGATAACCACGTCAAGGAAGCCCTGGAGTGGAGTAAAAAGGAACACGGCCTGCAAATAATCACCCTTTCTCCGGAGGAGAAGGCGGCCTGGGACAAAATCCTCAAACCCATCCAGGATAAATACGTTGAGGAATTGAAGGCAAAGGGCCTGCCTGCCGAGGAATACAGAAAGAGGCTCTATGAATTGAAGGAGAAGTACAGCAAGCAGTAATTCATCTGTTCCCGGGGTGGGCGCCCCGCGTACCGGCGGCCGGGCACAGGCGCCCACCTTAAGGGATAAGGCGGAGAATTAACATGCGGCCTTGGTGAGGTGAACGCTTTGGGGTTGCTGGAAAAACAGGTTATGCAGGAAAGAGCGGTAACCGGCCTGCCCGGTAAGGTGGAGGCCCTTGACCGTTTGAACAGTCTGAGCCTCGTGCTCAATCAAGGGCTGGCCTGGCTGGCCGGCGGCAGTTTACTGTTGATGGTGCTGGTGGTCGTCGGTAATGCCATCCTGCGCGTGGTTTATGCGCCGTTTCCCGGTACCACGGAAATTGTCGGCTGGCTGGCGGCCGTTACTGGGGCTTTCGGGCTGGGTTATACCCAGGCTAACCGGGGCTACGTCGAGCTGGATGCCCTGGTTGAGCGGTTATCACCTGGTTTGCAGAAGGCCATCAAGCGTCTCATGCTTTTCATCAGCATGATCTTTTTTGCCCTGGTTGCATGGCAGATCACCGTTTACGGCCTGAATGTGGCTAAAAACGGCAACCTGTCGGAAACCATGGGGATACCCTATTACCCCCTGATATTCCTGGTTTCGCTGGGGTTTGTGGGATTGACCCTGGCCATATTCGTTGATTTTCTCAAGGAGTTTAACGGGGGTGCTCCCAGGTGAGTCCTGTCGCCCTGGCCCTCATCGGTCTGGTTGTACTGTTTTTATTGATGTTTCTCCGGATGCCGATCAGTTTCTCCATGTTAATAGTGGGATTCCTGGGGTTGCTGGTGGTGGCGTCACCCAAGGCAGCCTTCAACGTTTTAACCGCAGATCTTTGGAATCAATTCTCCAGCTATACCATGAGCGTGATCCCTTTGTACATCTTGATGGGGGAAATTGTTTTCCGTACCGGGGTGAACGAGAGCCTTTTTAACGCCGCTTACAAATGGCTGGGACGGCTCAAAGGCGGCATGGCCGCCACCGTTGTCCTGGCCAGCACCGGATTTGCGGCCATCTGCGGTTCCAATTCGGCCACCGCTGCCGCCATGGGGACCATGGCTTTGCCTGAACTGAAAAAGTACAGGTACGATCAGACCTTCAGCGCAGCCACGGTGGCAGCCGGAGGAACCCTGGGCGTAATTATTCCTCCCAGTACGGTGCTGATTGTCATTGCTCTGCAAACCGAACAGTCCGTACGGCAGTTGTTCGTGGCCAGCGTGATTCCCGGTCTGCTTTTGACGCTCTTGTTTCTGGGAACGGTATTCTTCCTTTGCCAGAGAAATCCCGAGCTTGGCCCGGACGGGCCCCGGGTGAGCCTGAAAGAGAAATTGTCCTCTTTACCCGGGTTTGTTCCTTCGCTTCTCCTGTTTGCCTTTGTGATTGGCGGGCTTTTTCTCGGCTGGTTCACCCCTACGGAATCCGGGGCCTTCGGGGCTTTTGGCGCCATGCTGATTTCCCTCGCCATGCGTAAGCTGAATGCGGAGAACCTGAAAGCGGCACTGTTCGGCACCCTGAAATCGTCTACCATGGTGATCACGCTGGTAATCGGAGCAATGGTTTTCGGCCGTTTTCTGGCCATCACCCGGCTTCCCTACGAGGTAGCCAATTGGGCCAGTTCCCTGCAGGTGCCGCCGGTATTGATTCTCGTGGCGATCCTGCTGGTGTATCTCATCGGTGGAGCCTTAATGGATGCCCTGGGGTTTTTAATCATATCCATTCCCATTTTTTACCCGACAGTAATTTCTCTGGGCTACGATCCCATCTGGTTTGCGGTGGTGCTTTGCATTGTGACCAGCGCCGGGGCCATCACGCCGCCGGTAGGTGTGACGGTATTTGTGGTGAAAGGATTGTCGCCGGAAGTACCACTGATGTCAATTTTCAAAGGGGCATCTGTTTTCCTCGTCAGTTACGCCGTCTTGCTCTCTTTGCTGGTGGCTTTCCCACAGATTATCACCTCCGTGGTTAGATAAAGATTGCTCAATCAGTTCACGCTCTGAAGGGGGCCTTTTGATGGTAGTCGCTGCTAAAATGCTCCTGATGGGTAATGAGGCTATTGCCAGGGGAGCGGTGGAAGCGGGGGTGCAGGTGGTTACGGGTTACCCCGGTCTCCCCTTCAGCCCGGAGGGGTTGCTGGAAGTGGTACTGAAGACTGTGCCGTCACAGTTTAGAGAGACTAACCGGAAGGCTTTTGAAATGGGCCGCCGGGTCATGGGGGTATGTTGAATGGCTTTAGAAGCCGTACATCTCAGGGGTCAATTCGATTTCGAGAGCCTGTATGAGATGCAGGGATCAATGCTCCGGGAAATGGTCCAGCGGGTGTACCAGAACTCCCCTTTCTATCGCCAAAAGCTGGATGAAGCAGGGGTGGACCCCGGATCCATTAAAACTGTTGCCGATCTTGGGCGGGTACCTTTCACCGACAAGCACGAACTGCGCGACGCCTATCCCCTGGGACTGATGGCCGTCCCGGAGAAACAGGTGGTCCGCATTCATTCCTCCTCCGGTACCACAGGCAAGCCGATTATTGTGCCTTACACCAAAAAAGACGTGGATATATGGGCCGAGATGATGGCCCGCTCCCTGGCCATGACAGGGGTCAACAACCGGGACAGGGTGCAGATTACTCCCGGCTACGGTCTGTGGACGGCGGGTATCGGTTTTCAGGCCGGCGTTGAACGGCTGGGTGCCATGGCCATACCCACCGGTCCCGGGAATACGGAAAAGCAAATGGAAATGATGATCGACCTGAAGACCACTGTTTTGATCGGCACCTCCTCTTACGGCCTCCTGCTGGCTGAAGAGGCCTATAAAAGGGGAATCCTGGATCAAATCAAACTCCGCCTGGGCATCTTCGGTTCGGAACGCTGGGGCGATAAAATGCGCCGCCGCATCGAAGAAATCTTCAATATTGAGACCTTTGACATCTATGGACTGACCGAGATCTACGGCCCGGGGATTGCCATTGATTGTCCCTGCCACAGCGGTCTCCATTACTGGTCCGACCACCTCCTTTTCGAAATCATTGACCCCGTTTCGGGTAAGCAGCTTCCCCCCGGGGAAGAGGGAGAACTGGTCATCACCACCTTGACCAAGGAAGGTATGCCCCTGCTGAGGTACCGCACCCATGACATCACCAGGTTACTGCCCCACAGGTGTCCTTGTGGAAGCGAGTATCCCATGATCGACCGGATTCTCGGCCGGACCGACGACATGATCAAGATTAAAGGGGTGAATATCTACCCGGGTCAGGTTGACCATGTTCTCAAGGTGACGGAAGGGGCCGGCAGTGAGTATCAAATAATCCTGACCAGGATCGAAGGCAAGGATCACATGCTGATCAAAATAGAAGGAGAAGAAGGAAAAGACCCCCAAAGAGTCGCCGGGGAGTTCAAGCGTAACATGAAATCCAGGATTGGCATTACTGCCGACGTGGAAGTGGTCGCGCCGGGCACCTTACCCAGAAGCGAAAAGAAAAGCAAAAGGGTTTTTGACTACCGGGACATGTAAAAGAATTAACCCGGAAAACGGGCTGGTCCATAGCACCAGCCTTAATCTTTTTCTAATTAAGCAGGGCCTGGCTAATAAGTCGCCACGAATATGTCCAAAAGATCAATGCGGCCAAGACAGGGTAAACTTTGTGGGAGGCTGCTTTGTTAATGTTGAAGAAGAAAGTTAACTCTATACCGGTACTGGCCGGAGATCGTTTATGCGGCGTGGTACGTACCATTGACCTGTTCTGGCTTATCGGTGAAATCCTGGAGGATATGGCCTGAGAATGTATGCTTGCCATCTGCCGTTTGAATAAGGTGGCTTTTGGGGGGATTTAACGCCACCATCCATGCAGGCATTACCGGCTGCCCCGCTTCCAGCTGCAGTATATGCCGCTGAACGGATGGAAGAGCACGATGAATGTTCGTTCATTGAGCAGGAAGTTGCGGCATATTTGGAATAAGCCGCTGGTTTCATGGTTTTTTTGTTCTTTCATTCTGCTCTTTGGGGGTCCGGGGCAGAGTGTTTATTTTCGTCCGCCAACGGTTACTGAGCAAATCTGGGTTTTGCGTTCTAACCATTTGCAATGTACTTAGAGACGCTAAGGCGGTAATTTGTGCAATTGAACACAAAATTCTTAAAATTGTGTGAATAGTGGTGTAAAATCCTGAATAGACGAAAACACCACGTTGGCGCTGGCAAAAACGGGGGTGATGCTCGGGTTTAGTGTGTCAGGTATGTGAATTAACGTCTAAATTTAAATAATAAGGAGGTCTTGCTTTTATGGCCAGTGAAGATAAGGTCCTTGAGGCGTTGCTGAAAGAAGAACGGACGTTTTCGCCGCCGGCTTATTTTGTCGAAAAAGCGCTGGTTAAAGACAACACCCCCTATGAAGAAGCAAAGGCGGATCGCGAGGCCTTCTGGGCCAAACAGGCTGAGAATCTGGACTGGTTCCAGAAGTGGGATAAAGTGCTGGATACCAGCAACGCTCCCTTCTTCAAGTGGTTTGTAAACGGCAAATTAAACGTCTCTTATAACTGCATTGACCGGCACCTGAAAACCTGGCGACGGACCAAGGCGGCCATCATCTGGGAAGGGGAGCCCGGGGACGACCGGGTGCTGACCTACCAGGATCTTTACCGGGAAGTAACCAAATGCGCCAATGTGCTCAAAGAACTGGGTGTCCGGCGGGGCGACCGGGTGACCATTTACCTGCCGATGATTCCCGAATTGCCCATTGCCATGCTGGCCTGTGCCCGTATTGGCGCCCCCCACAGCGTGGTTTTTGGGGGGTTCAGTGCCGAATCTCTGAGGGACCGCATTAACGACTGCCAGGCCAAACTGGTAATTACTGCGGACGGCGGCTGGCGCCGGGGCGGCATTGTACCTTTAAAGAAGAACTGTGATGATGCGCTGGCCGAATGCCCCAGTGTGGAAAAGGTGCTCATGGTTAAACGCACTGGCCAGGACGTCAACTTCGTCCAGGGGCGCGATTACTGGTGGCATGAGATGATGGCTAAGGCTCCCATCGGTTGCGAGCCGGAGCATATGGATGCCGAGGATATGCTGTACATTCTGTATACCAGTGGCACCACCGGTAAGCCCAAGGGTGTGGTGCACACCACTGGCGGCTACCTGGTGGGGGTTTCCACTACCCACCGGATGATCTTTGATATTAAGGACGATGACATTTACTGGTGTACCGCCGACATCGGCTGGGTGACCGGCCACTCCTATATCGTTTATGGCCCCCTGGCCAACGGGTGCACCACGGTAATGTACGAGGGCAGTCCGGACTGGCCGGAAAGAGACCGCTTCTGGGCCATTGTGGAAAAGTATCGCGTGAACATCCTTTACACCGCCCCAACGGCCATCCGGGCCTTCATGAAGTGGGGTACCGAATGGCCGGCAAGGCGCGACCTCTCCAGTTTGCGACTGCTGGGCACGGTGGGTGAGCCCATTAACCCGGAGGCCTGGATGTGGTACTACAAGTACATCGGCAACGAGCGCTGCCCCATCGTGGACACCTGGTGGCAGACGGAAACCGGCATGATCCTGATTTCACCCCTGCCCGGTGTTACCACCTTGAAGCCCGGTTCCGCCACCATACCCTTCCCGGGTGTTGATGCGGCTGTGGTGGACAATGCGGGCAAGGATGTACCCCTGGGCAGCGGGGGCTACCTGGTCATCAAGTCTCCCTGGCCGGCCATGCTGCGCACCATTTACGGCGATCCCGACCGTTACGTGGCCCAGTACTGGAGCCGCTTCGAGAATATGTACTTCACCGGTGACGGAGCCAGGTGGGATGAGGACGGCTACTTCTGGATCATGGGCCGGGTGGACGATGTGATTAACGTCAGCGGTCACCGCCTGGGGACCATGGAAATTGAGAGTGCCCTGGTGGATCACCCGGCAGTAGCCGAGGCGGCCGTGATCGGTAAGGCGCACGAAGTAAAGGGCCAGGCCGTAAGTGCCTTCGTCACCTTAAAGGAAGGGATCCAGGGTACACCTCAGCTGATTGATGAGCTAAAGGCCCACGTGGTCAAGAAGATCGGTGCCCTGGCCCGGCCGGAGGATATATTCTTCACTGCTGAATTGCCCAAGACCCGCAGTGGTAAGATCATGCGGCGTCTACTGCGGGATATCGCTGAGGGGCGGGTATTGGGCGACACCACCACCCTGGCCGATCCCTCGGTAGTGGCTAAAATTAAGGAGCAATACGAGTCGCAGGAAAACTAAATACAATTTGGGCCTGCCGGACGGCGGTTATGCCAGCGCTTTGCTTGCGGGGCGATTAAATCACCAGGCATTACCTCCGCCCGCCGTCCGGTAGGTCCGGCATAATTTTGAGCTTAGAGAAATCATGGAGGGCGGGCATTCAAGGTGCCTGCCTTTTTCCGGCCTGTGGGGCCGTTTTTTTTATGGCTGGAGGAATAGACATTTTTGTGTTGAATAACTATAATGAAGTTAGTAAGTTAAGTATTTTTCAACAGAAAGTTGCGAATATTTAAAATAGACTTGCAAGGGGGGAGGGTAGTGCAGAAGAAACTGGCCATGGGCGTGATAGCCCGCTGGTTGCCAATTAATCTTTTAGCCACCGGTTTTGTACTTTTATGGGATCCCCTGGCCTGGAAGCTGGTAGTAGCAATGGTTTGTATTAATGCCGTAGCAGCTTTGTTAGTTAGTGATTTCTTGAGTAAACAAAAAATAATAAGTTTAAAAACAGAACAACATCCCCTGGATTCCACCCTCCAGATTGCCAGCGAAACACTGCCCTATTTGCGCCGGGGACTAAACGAAGAAACGGCGGCAAAAACCGCGGAGATCATCCAGAAAATTAGCGATATGGCTGCAGTGGCCATCACCGACCGGGAGAAGGTCCTGGCTTACATTGGTGTCGGGTCTGACCACCACCGCGCCGGGGGCTCCATCATGACCGATGCCACGCGGGAAGTGCTGGCCACGGGCCGGCTGAAGGTGGTCAAAAGCGGTCGCGATCT
>DYEX01000096.1 GCA_020725525.1 Desulfovirgula sp. | reverse complement strand
CTTCAGTATGGCAACAGTTAAAAGGTGGCTACAGGACTCTGTTGCAGACAGATATCGGGTTACATTATCAAAAACTATCGCCCATAATTACTGGGTTTAATGCCTTTAAATTGTTCTTCGGTTTGTCTTAGAAATTACTGTCCTGACGAATTAAAATTTGGGGAATTGTCTTTAGCATAATAATGAAGTATATGTTTGCCGGGAGTTACTGGGGCTGTTATTTTCGCCGTGGAAGTATTATAAACGGGCGTAGTTTTATCACCATCATCCCATACATATCCAATATGGTGGATGCCGCTTGGATCATCAGCTGTTAAAACAATTGAGCTTCCTGGAGAAATGGTTCCTCCATCAGGGAATACTGACAATCTAGGAGGATCCAGGTCTTCAGTTATTTGTTCATTAAAGGTTATTCTAAAGTTTTTAAAGTAAGCGGGCCAACCAGGGTTCCAAGTATCAAAATACAGGACAATATCATTGTACTTAGCTCGCTTATAATCCTCTGTTGATATTTCTGTTGAGAATTGATATTCATTATCCAAATATACGTCAAAGGAACGTCCTCTTGCTTGAATCTTTAACCTGTAATAATCGTTTTTAAGTGGAACCTCTTTTTCCTGAGACTTCCCTCCAAAGTTAGCGGTTTTCAAATATGCTTTATCGTACCAACGTCCAAGATATATGCGAGGATTAGCCTGTTTAGGCCCGAACGGAAAGCTAGAATCATACATTCCAAAAAGTATCCCAACCTCTGTGTTATTTTTCGTTGATAATAATATGTCACACTCGACAATATAATTATTTGAAACCACGTATTGAGGTTTCAACTTTAAATAACCCTCGTGACTCTCGCAGAAAGCTCCCAGCGATGGCTCGATTGACCAGGCACCTCCTGAATTTGCCAAGTCCCAATTTTTACTCAATGGTTGTGTAAAGTTTTCTTCAAAAACATCAACCTGACTTGTACTGCTTTTAGTAGAATCCATACTTGTACCAGAGCCAATAATTATTGTTCCTGAAGCACTGTCCCATTGAACGTTTTTACCAAGAGCCTCCGAGATATAACGTAGTGGTACATAGGTTGTTCCGTTATAAACAAAAGGTCTTTTGTCGGCAGACGGGGTTTTATCAGCACCATCGATAATAATCTTCTTCACGGCGTAAAAATCGACAGCTATCGACTGTAATACATTTCCTGCACTGCCAATAGCTATGCACCCCAAGAAGACTCCCCAAAAACAGAGTAACCCAATGACAATAAGATGGGCACGATTAAATTTCATTGTTTACTCCCCTCCTTAACAAAAATTATGTAAATTTTCAAAAACTCTCACGAGCCTCCGCTAAAGCCTTTCCTTTGCCCTCCTTTTTGAGCTTCACACCCCCTAAGCTACCGGGAAAAATGGGATTTTGGGTATACCACCTACGAGATTACAGCGGCGGACAGCTTTCATGATTTGCCCATTCACATTGGTATGGGCCAGACTTCCCGAAACGACAGCGTGCTCGATCTAAGGGTTTTGTTTGAGTATCTTTACCCCGATTTCGTCTTTGCCAGGTTTATTGATTTAAACACCAGAAAGCAGGGCATGCTTTCCCTTCCGGGGTTTACCGTGGCTAAAGACGGTACCCCCGTCTGCGCGAAAGGATCATCTGGCGGCTCACCTTGGGGCAAACAACCAGCACCTGGATGCCTGGGTTGCCGAGTCCCAGATAACGCTTGGCGATATTATCGGGATAGAGCAGGTCGCGTAACCTTAACTTACACCACTGCTGCTTTCCTTCCGGCGAAATTTTCCATTTTCGCCATGCTGGTTAGTTATCCCCTTTTTCCGCCATTCCTCTACCCCCATCAGGCGCTATCCAGCCCCCAAGCGAAGGAACTATTTCCATACATAATCATAAATAATAATAAGACCTGTTCATCTAATCCTACAACTTCCCGGACGTAAAATTACTGGTTTCTTTCCTAAAATTCCGGGTTTATTGATTATAGATAAAGATTTTGTCTTTTGGGACGGTAGCAATTTTTTTACTGACTAAAAGAGTTAATAAAACTGGCAAATAGTGTCTTTGCATAGTAAATGCCAAAGCGATAGAAGCGATAAAGGGACAGTCCTGTCAAAAGGCAAAGAAAAAAGCTCCGCCCAACTGCAAGTTGTTGAATCTCTTTTTTGCCGATATTTCAAATAAAACGATCGGGGTGGTTGCCGCCGACACAGGTTTTTTTTCAAGAAACAAGCTGGGCCAGGATCAACCCGATTTCATCGATGCTGTCCTGTCGTCGATCAGAAAGTATTTAGGCCTGTCCTCGTTTTCCTTCTGAAACTGGACGGCGTCCCGGTACCTGACGAAGTTGACGATCTTGTTCAGCGGGTAAGTAACGTTCTTCTTTGTTCCGGCGAAAACCACCCTTTTATTTGTGATGTAGAGAGTCCCGCTTGCGGTCGGACGGAAAAAGCTTGCTCCAAAAGGAAAGCTCTTTTCCGCAGTCGGCGCATTTTTGAGCCATGCCATACCTCCTCTCTCTGTAAGGCGGCAAAAAAGAGTTAATGAAGGCTGTTTCTGGTTAGCAGGGAGGCGAACTTTTCAAAAAGGGCCAGGATTTCTTCAAACCGCGCCAGCCTTTCCAGCCAATTCCGGGGTATTGCCTCACCGTACTCAAAAGTATCTGTTTAACCCTGCCTCACCGGCAGTAAACGCACCGGTCCAGCCCCTTCACCCAGTCCGTCCAGGGAGAATCTTTGTCCTCCCGGCCGGCGGCGGCGCGGGAGAACATGTCCGCCTGGGCGTCCAGCAGGTCGAGCTGGTGCAGCAGGGCCGCCTCCAAAAACTTGGGCCGCCTGGGCGACTGCCACTCATAGCGCCCGTGGTGGCTGATGAGGATGTGCAATAGCTTCAGGCGCAGGTCTTCCGGAAAGTCCGGCACCCTGGCTATATAGCGGTCTAAGAGCAGTGTTCCGGAAACAATGTGCCCTAAAAGCCGCCCTTCGTCGGTCTGCTCTATGGCGCCGCGGCAGCGGTATTCATACACCTTGCCGATATCGTGCAGGAGCGCCCCGGCCACCAGCAGGTCCCGGTCAGCCTGCGGGTAACCTCTGGCGATACCGTCCGCGGCCGCAGCCACGGTAACGCTGTGGACCAATAGCCCGCCCAACAGGGCGTGGTGGTACTGAGCCGCGGCGGGGGCCAGGCAGAAGGCTTCATAAAAATCCCGATTAGAAAAAAGGAGAGAGAGCAGTGCTTTTAAGTACGGGTTGATTAATGAAGCAATCAACTGTTGGAGCTTTACTTTGGCCCCTTCCAACCCTTCGGCGGAAGGGATGAACCTTGCCGGGTCAATTTTACCATTCTCTTTAACTATTGAATCGATGCGCAACTGCACTACCCTGTTGTAGGCCACGGCCTGCGCCTCGACAGCGACGATGTCTCCCACCTTCAGGCGGGCGCCGGCTTCTTCGGCCCCTTCCCAGACCCGCCCCTCCACCTCGCCGGTGCGGTCAGCGAGGGTAACGGCCAGGAAGTGCCCCGGAGCCTCCCGGTAGGGGAGGAGTTTTTTTGCCTTCAGGGCGAATACCCCGCGCACGTTTAGGCCGGGCCGGATCTGTTCAACCAGCAGCACATTCATCTGGCAACCTCCCGCACCTCAAGCAGGCCCTGTACCAGGGCTTCGTCCAGTAAAAGGTAGCCGGGCTCCTGAAATTGCGCCCCGATCAGCGGGAAGACGGTCAGGTTCTCGAATGCCTGAGGCTCACCCACCCGCAAAGTGTGCAAGAAATCCGCCAAAACTGTCACGCCCACCATCTCCTTATTACGTTTGGTTTTGATTTTAACAAGGCGGTTGTGACATATATCTGTCGGTCACTAAAAATTGCGCTCCGGAAAATTTTTTGCCTTAACTCTGTCCGCAGTGACCCCCTTTGTATGACTGAAAGGGCAACTTCAGGAGATTGGAACGCCAAAAGCATATTTAGAAGCCACAAATAATTACCCCTATGGCTGCCGGAAACCTGACTTTCAATTAGCACTGAGTCAGGCAGACTCTTTAAATGTGCCCCGGTCTCATAAAGGGCCCTGGCTATTTCTGCCGCCCCATCCTTTTCTCCTACACCCTGCCCCGCGCGCGCTCACGGCCCGGTGTAACGATATCTCGAACCATTTACGAGCAATTCAAAAACGAAAAGGACGAAGAGCACTTAAAGCCCCTCGTCCAGCAGTTTGTGGAAAAGGTTATCGCAACCAAAGAAAAAATTGAAGTGTTGTTTAAGATAACTGTGGATTTGAGTGGTGGAGGCGGGGGGATTCGAACCCACCGTCCGGAAGAACAGCCACAGGAGTTTCTCCGAGCGCAGGCTGTGTTTTGGCCTTCGCCCCTTTGGCGGCCACAGCCAGCCTCCGCAGGGGCTATCCCGTTTTGGTGTCCCGCCGGGCCTCCGAGAACCGTCCCGGCGGCAAGCCCGTTAGTTTGACACCCTATGCCGCATCACGGGCCGGACGCAGGTAGGATGTGGCCGCTAAATTAAGCAGCCAGAGCGTATTCTTCGTTGGCAGTTATTGTTTTTCCACCGTTTTACGGGCTGATGGAACCCCGGCTCGCTGCTCCTGCCACCGCTTCCCCCGTCGAAACCTTTCGCCCCCATGTCACATATTACATCTTCCCCCGCAGGGCCCGCTCCATTTCCCGCTTTGCGTCCCGGGCGGCCATGTCTTCCCGCTTGTCGTACACCTTCTTGCCGCGGGCCAGGGCCAGTTCCACCTTGGCCTTGCCCCGGTCGTTGAAGTACACCTTCAGCGGGATCAGGGCCAACCCCTTTTCCCGGCTCTTGCCCAAGAGGCGCAGGATCTCCTTTTTGTGCATCAGGAGCTTGCGCGTCCGCTTGGGCTCATGATTGAAGCGGTTGCCCTGGTCGTAGGGGCTGATGTGCATATTATACAGGAACAGTTCGGCATTTTCAACACGCGCGAAGCTGTCCTGCAGGTTGGCCCGCCCTGCCCGCAGGGACTTGACCTCGGTACCGGTCAGGGCAATGCCGGCCTCGTAGGTTTCCAGGATGTGATAGTCATGGCGGGCCTTCCTGTTCACCGTGACCACCTTTCCCACCATGACCACCTCCCCTGCGATAAATAAAGCCCTACCTTCAGGCGGCTGGGCTAAGTAACTTTATACTTATTACAACAGCCTATACTTATTATAGCAGTCTATGCACAAATGTCAACAGGCAATTCCATTTTCTGGCCCAAAGACCCTGGGGGCAACCGGACGCATGGGAAAAAAGCCGGCTGAAAGAACCTGCCGGCCGGCATCCTTTAAAGCCCCATCTCCCCGGCTATACCCTGCATGGACTTAAGCCCGATTTCCATGAACTCCTCCAGGGAAAGTCCCATCTCCGTGCAGCTTTTGATCTGCTCCCTGTTCGCCCCCCGGGCAAAAGATTTTTCGTGGAAGCGGTTGAGGAGGAAGGGGACGTCTATGGCGGAGAGCTTCTTTTCCGGCCTGATCAGGGCTCCGGCCACAATCAGCCCCGTGAGGGGGTCGCTGGCGTAAAGGGCTTTGTCCAGCAGGCTCTGCCGGGGCAGGCCGTGGACTTCATTGTGGGCCCGGACGGCGTAGACTATTTCCTCCGGCAAACCCTCCCGGGCCAGAAGGTCCGCCCCTTCCATGCTGTGCCGGGCGGGCTCGTCCTTCGTCCAGTCGTAGTCGATGTCGTGGAGCAACCCGGCCAGGCCCCAAACATCCTCGTCCTGGCCGAAATGCCTGGCCAGGCCGCGCATGACCGCTTCCACGGCCAGGGAATGCTTTACCAGGTTGCGTGTTTTCAAATGCCTGGTGAGAAGAGTATAGGCTTCATCCCGCGTCACGTTTGAAGACTCCCTTCTTCTTTTATAGTCAGAAACTTGGCCGTGGCCCGGGCGGCCACCCTGCCGCCGGGAAGGATGAGGCGGGCGGAAAGCTCCCACAGCCGCCCTTTACCGCCCACCTTCCAGGCTTCCACGGTCACCGGCACGCCGACGGGCACCGGGAGGCTGAAACGGGTGAGCATTTCCGCCGTCATGGCCGCAATGCCCCGGTGCCAGAGCCACTGGGCCATGGCCTCGTCCAGCAGCGTGGCAATCAAACCGCCGTGCAGCAAACCGTCCCACCCCTGGTGTTCTTCCCCGGCCGTAAAGGTGGCCCGGCAAACATCGCCTTCCAGGGAAAACTCCAGGTGCAGGCCAATGGGATTTTTGGGGCTGCAGGCAAAACACATGCCGTCACTCCGGCTAACACCGTACATGACCTTCATTCACCTTGCTTTTGGGTACTCGCCACACTTTTGGGGAAATGTCCCTCTTTGAACACGGTATACAGATATTTTACCAAAAATTTGTCACATCGCAAGTGGCGCCGGGCCGGCGCTGAATAAGAACGGGTGACGTTTCGAGGGAACCTTGACAGCCAGGAAAGGAAAAGTATAATAATAATTAAATTTTGGTTTTTTGGGAATAAGGCCTGATTCATTTCTCGCTGGGAGTGACGCCCCATGAACCTTACCCAACGGCGTAAAGAATTCCTCTATAAAATTGTCAACCTCTTCCGCCAGACCGGCCTTCCCGTCCACTATGCCACCGTTGCCCAGGCACTGGGCGTAAGCAAGTGGACGGCCTACGACATCCTTAAGGAACTGGAAAAAGGAGACTTTCTGCGCAGGGAGTACACCCTCAGTCGCAACGAAAAGGCTCCCGGACGTTCAATGGTGGTTTTCCGGCCGACGGAAAAGGCTCTTAAGCTCCTGCCCCCACAGGAAGCAAAATCAAAAATCCAGGAAGACTGGTCGACAGCCCGGAGCAAACTGTTATCCCTGGTTGATAATATGAAAAACTTGAACCCCAAAAAAATCAAGGAAGAACTCCTGGAGGAAATGTCCCGGATAGAGCTACCGGTGGTGTTCAGTGCCTATACCATCGCCCTTTTAATCACCCATTTACACGAAATTAACTCCCGGGGCATGGCGGCACTGAAGCACATCCTCGAACTGGCCCCCAGGCCCGAGCTGGTCTTAAGCCTCTTTGCCGGCTCGGCAATCGGAACCATGCTCAAGAGCATGAAAGATGCGGTTAACAGTAAAATCCTTTCCTGCATCCGCCGCTTTGAAGATCATATTTCCGAATGCGACAATCAGGAGCGCAGGCTCCTGGCCAGCTTTTTAACGGAAGCCCTGCAACGTTCACGGTAATTTTTTTTAAAATATTTTTGGGTCTTTTGGGTCTGTTAGGTTTCTTGGGGAATTTTTTGGCGAAAGGGGGGAAATCCTATGCATATCGAGATGCACCCCAGAATATTCCCTTTGGATGGTGTCTTTCGCGATGGGGGACGACCACCGCCAGGCAGTTTAGTGATATTCTCCCCCAGCCAGTAAATGCAAACGGTTATGCAAAAAACTTACAGGAGGTTGCTGTTTATGCATCCTGGGACTTCCAAACCGGGACGAGCTAAAAATTTTCTTGCCGCGCACCTTTCTCAAAACGTTCTGGCCTACGTGAGTAAAAACCCGGAAACGAATTTTCCGCGTCTCTTAAACCTGGTGAAGTTACTGGCCATTCAAGAACGACACAAGCGTCAGGTGGAAACGGTAGCCGCCGCCTACCGGGAAAACCCGGCCATCCGGGAGTACGTCAACAGGCTGGCCCAAAATCTCCATCCCAACGTGCGTAACCGCCTGGCGTATAACTGGTTTATGAACGCCATGATTTTCGGTATTCCCCGCCAGAGGAGTATGTCCGCAAAACTGGGGGTGAGTGTTCCCAACTTTATCCTGGTAGATCCCACCAGCGCCTGCAATCTGGCCTGCGAGGGCTGCTGGGCGGGCAAATATTCCCCCAAAAACTCCTTGAGCCCGGAACGGCTGGACCGCCTCTTCAATGAAGCCAAAGAGCTGGGCATCTACTGGATAGTCTTTTCGGGCGGAGAGCCCCTGGTCTACCCGCACCTGTTCGACCTGATGGCCAAACATCACGATATGGCCTTCATGGCCTACACCAACGGTACGCTGATCAATGAAAAAATGGCCGATAGAATTATCGAGGTGGGAAACTTCTCCCCGGCCATCAGCCTGGAAGGTTGGCGGGAACGCACCGATGCCCGGCGCAGCCCGGGAACCTTTGACAGGGTCATGCGGGCCATGGACCTGCTGCGGGAAAGGGGCGCGGCCTTTGGCGTTTCCATTACCATCACCAGGGAGAACGTGATGGAAGTAACCAGCGACGAGTTTATCGATTTCCTTATTGATAAAGGGGTTATTTACGGCTGGACATTCCATTACATTCCCATCGGCCGCAACCCCAATGTGGATTTGATGGTTACTCCGGAACAACGGGCATATCTGGCGGAACGCATACCCTACATCCGCACCCACAAACCCATCCAGATTGCCGACTTCTGGAACGACGGCGAACTGGTGGAGGGGTGCATTGCCGGGGGACGGCGCTACTTTCACATCAACGCCGCCGGGGAAGTGGAACCCTGCGCCTTCGTCCACTTTGCCGTGGACAACATTAATGATAAGAGCCTGATCGAAGTACTGCGCTCGCCCCTGTTCGCAGCCTACCAGAAGCGCCAGCCCTTCCACGATAACCTGCTCCGTCCCTGCCCGATTATCGACGTACCCCAGGCGTTGAGGGACATCGTCAAAGAATCCGGCGCCCGCCCGACCCACGAAGGGGCGGACACCGTCCTGGAGGGCACCATTGCCGCCTGCCTGGACGGTCGCTCCCGGGAGTGGGGCCGGGTGGCCGACCGGCTCTGGGCGGAGCGCCAACGGCTCAAAAAGGCACAAGGTCTCTGAAAACAACCCCTTCTCAAGGCAAATGGCCGGCTGTCGCCGGCCATTTTTAGCGCCAGCCTTCAGCAGAACCGGGTGGGCTCAGGCCGCAAGGCCGGTTTCCTTTTCCCCGTGACCGGAGCTGAAGGACAGGGCGCGGCGGGGGCAGGCGGCCACGCAGGAGCCGCATTTTACACAGTCATGATCACCCATAATTCCCCCGAGCCGGTACTCATAGGGTTTCAGCTGCATGGGGCAGGCCCGGGCGCAGGCCTGGCAGACGGTGCAGGTTTGGTTGATGGAGAGGGGTTCCTTGCCCCGGGAGAGCCAGTGGCCCAGGGTACCCATGGGGCAGATGTGACACCAGATCCGGGGATGAATAACCAGTCCCAGGATAATTCCGACCACGGTGGTAACAGTAAGTATACGCACCAGGGCCAGTCCCATGGCCGCTACATCTCCACCGGCCAGGTACCACTGGACGCCGATCATGGTGAAAATTAAGCCCAGCATGAAAACCCGCACCGCTCGATTGCGGAAAAAGGCAGGGATGGCTTTCTTCCGAGACAGGGGTCGCACAAAGAGATCGAAAAAGGCTCCCCGGGGGCACATCCAGTCGCACCAGGCCCGTCCCCGGAAGGCCGCCACCCCCACCGCCCCGACCATACACCCGAGGAGCAAAAAGCCCAGCCAGGGGTAGAACCATCCCAGCACAGCCACCAGGGGCAGGCCCACCCAGGTTAAGCTTTGCCTTAGTTTGCGCTGTTTCTGTTTTTCCTTGAGCATGGTGATTCCTCCTTTTCCGGACCATCTACAAGATTGCTGACTTACTGAAAAAACTTTTATGCCCCTTTACAGGTACCCGTAGGGGTATATCGCATATATAATATTACCCGCGTCCTTTCAGATTGTCAATACCATATTAACTAGGGACTTGCTCTTGACAAACTGCAGGACTGATAGTAAACTTTTATATACCATACGGGGTATGGGGCTTTGAAGTTGTGATTTAACCTTCCGGGAAAGGAGCAGGCTTCATGAAAAAAGACCCGGTTTACCGGCGTGAAGTACAGGAGGAACTGCTGGCCCGGTTAAAACGCATTGAAGGACAGGTGCGGGGAGTGTCCAGGATGATCCAGGACCAGCGCGACTGCGGCGAAGTGGTTATCCAGCTGGCGGCCATCAAAGCGGCCATCAGCCAGGTGGCCATGACCACCCTGGCCTGCCACCTGGCCGACGAGATCATGGAGGGCCTGGCGGGAGGCAAGGAGCTTAAAGACATAATGGCTGAATTCATGCAGGTCTTTCGCAAGTTCACTTAACAAAACGCTCGAAAGGAGTGTGGTTTTTGTGGTTCAGGTACATGTTTCCGACGAGGCCAGGGACTATATACTGCAACAAACCGATACCATCACCCTGGTTATGGAACTCTGCGGCGGGTGAGGAGGCATGACCTATGAGCCTGCCGTGTATGCAGGCATACCTGCCGATGTGGAAAGGTTCCACCAGACCGAGGCCAACGGCCTCAAGGTGTTTCTCCCCAAAAATGCCAGGGTAGCCCCGGATGGGGTGAGCATAGACATCACCGGCAAAGGCGTATGGCGCCGCCTTTCCATCCAGGGGTTGCTCGGTTAATGCGGTAGTAAATAGGCAAGCGAATCATACAGTAGTCCGGCTGGATAGAACAAGAGACTTCCAATCCGCTGGTGCCCGTTCACGCATTCACAGGACCCTCGAAAAAAATGCCCCTGCCGACGAGGCAGGGGCGTTCCCATTGCCAGTTGTCTACTAGCGGGCGATATTGGCAATCAATGGGATGATCAGCAGTGCCACGATGTTCACGATCTTGATCATGGGGTTGATGGCCGGTCCCGCCGTGTCCTTCAGCGGGTCCCCCACGGTGTCGCCGGTTACCGCCGCGGCGTGGGCGGGAGTACCCTTGCCGCCGTACATGCCTTCTTCAATGTACTTCTTGGCGTTGTCCCAGGCGCCGCCGCCGGCGGTCTGGAAGATGGCCAGGAAGAGACCGCTGATGATGGTACCCATCAGCATGCCGCCCAGGGCGTCCCGTCCCAGGAGCAGGCCCACGATTACGGGGGAGAGAACGGGGATCAGCCCGGGCAGGATCATTTCCTTCAGGGCACGGCGGGTGACGATATCCACGCAGCGGCCGTACTCCGGCTTGGCCTTGCCTTCCATAAGGCCTTTAATTTCCCGGAACTGCCGACGCACTTCGTTGACCACTTCGTAGGCCGCCCGGCCCACGGCACCGATGGCCAGGGAGGAGAACAGGAAGGGCAGAGCAGCCCCGATGAACAGACCCGCCAGCACCCACGGGTTGTTAATGGAGAAGGTGAGCAGTTCCCTCGGAACGTAGTCCGCCAGGTGGTGGGTGTAGTCGGCAAAGAGCACGATGGCTGCCAGGCCGGCGGAACCGATAGCGTAACCCTTGGTCACCGCCTTGGTGGTGTTGCCCACGGCATCCAGCGGGTCGGTGATGTTCCGGATCTCGTCCGGCAGCTCGGCCATTTCGGCAATACCACCGGCGTTGTCAGTAATGGGCCCGTAAGAGTCAATGGCCACGATGATACCGGTCATGGAAAGCATGGCCATGGAGGCAATGCCCACAGCGTAGAGGCCGCCCTCATGACCTCCGCCCACCAGGTAGGAAACAATAATGCCCGCCACGATGACCAGCGCGGGGAGCACACCGGCTTCCATGGCCACGGAGATGCCGGTGATGATGTTGGTGGCGTGACCGGACTGGGAAGCTTCAGCAATGGACTTCACCGGGCGGAAGCTCTTGGATGTATAATAGTCGGTAATGTACACGATGGCTACGGTGACGACCACGCCGATGAGGGCGGGCCAGAAATAGACGGGGTTGCCCAGCACGGTATCAGTCACAAACCAGAAGCCGATCAGGGACAGGATGGCGGAAGCCCAGAGTCCCTTGTACAGGGCGCCCATAATATTGGTGCTCTGGTCGCTCATGCGCACAAAGAAGGTACCGATGATGGAAGCAATGATGGCTACCGCACCCAGAACCATCGGATAAACAACATACTGCGGCTGGTCCTTGAAGAGCAGGAAGCCGAGGAGCATGGCGCCAACGGCAGTCACGGCATAGGTCTCGAAGAGGTCGGCCGCCATACCGGCACAGTCACCGACGTTGTCACCCACGTTGTCGGCAATAACCGCCGGGTTCCGGGGGTCGTCCTCAGGGATGCCGGCTTCCACCTTACCCACCAGGTCGGCGCCCACGTCGGCACTCTTGGTGTAAATGCCGCCGCCCAGACGGGCAAACACGCTGATCAGCGAGCCGCCGAAGCCCAGGCCCACCAGGGCCACCGGGTCCTTAAAAATGACGTACATGGCCGATACGCCCAAAAGGGCCAGGCTCACGCACATCATACCCGTAACGGCACCGCCCTTGAAGGCCACCTGCAGGGCGTGGTTGATGCCGGACTTGGCCGCTTCCGCTACACGGGTATTGCCACGGGTGGTCACGTACATGCCGATGTAGCCGCACAAACCGGAGAAAACAGCACCGATGACAAAGCCAACAGCTGTCCAGTAGTTAAGGCCGAACAGAATAATCAGAGCTACTACCACACCAACCAGGGCTATGGTCTTGTACTGCCGGTTGAGGTAGGCCATAGCCCCTTCCTGGATGGCCGCCGAAATTTCCTGCATGCGCTGGGAACCGGCTGGACGACTAAGTACCCATGAGGCCAAATAACCTGCAAACAGGATACCAATAATGGCAGCCACTATCCCGGAATAGGTTACCCAAGACTGTTCCAAAGAATATTCCCCCCCATAATTAAATTTTAAAACGCAATCCGGCAATAAAAACTACCTGACCTCCTTCTCCCGGATCACCTCCCCTTCCCCAAAACCAGGCCCTGAACACCTTTTTATCAATCTCTGGCTGGTGGCCAGCGGCCTGCAAAAGAACAAGAGGCGGGCTTATAACCATAAGCCCAAAACCATTGATGTAATGGCAAACAGCACCGCCACTACCGTAGTCAGCTTGCCCAGAAATTCATCCAATCCTTTCTTTTTACCGAACAAAACCTCAGCTCCCCCGGCAATGGCTCCGGAGAGCCCGGCACTTCTTCCCGACTGCAAAAGCACCGTTGCGATGAGGGCAATACTTAAGAGCACATGAAAGGCAATTAAAACGCCTTTTAGCACTCGCCGACACCTCCCCTTCCATTCGTTGTTATTATAGCACACAACAATAATAATTGACAATTATACATGCGGGAATAATTGAGAGACGCACATCCCACTTCTCAGAGCGTTCCTGCCCGGGTAAATGGCGGCATCCCCCAGTTCTTCTTCTATACGCAGCAACTGGTTGTACTTGGCCACCCGGTCGGTACGGGAAGGCGCCCCGGTCTTAATCATGCCGGTACCGGTGGCCACCACCAGGTCGGCAATGAAGGCATCTTCCGTCTCCCCGGAACGGTGGCTGACCACCGCGGTGAACCCGGCCCGCCGGGCCATTTCAATGGCTTCCAGGGTTTCGGTGAGGGTGCCGATCTGGTTCACCTTGATCAAAATGGAATTGCTGGCCCGCAGTTCAATTCCCTTCTGCAGCCTTTCCGTATTGGTCACGTACAGGTCGTCACCCACAAGTTGCACCCTGTCACCCAGGCGGGCGGTGAGTTTGGGCCAGTTCTCCCAGTCGTCCTCGGCCAGGCCGTCCTCAATGGAGAGAATGGGATAGCGCTCTACCAGAGAGGCATAAAAAGCAATCAAATCATCTGCGGTAAAGGTCTTCCCTTCCAGCATATAGCACCCATCCCTGAAGAATTCCGTGGCCGCAGCATCGATGGCCAGGGCTACATCCTCTCCCGGCCGGTAACCGGCCGCTTCGATGGCCTCCATAATTACCGCACAGGCCTCCTCGTTGGAACCGAGGTTGGGTGCAAAGCCCCCCTCGTCGCCCACGGCGGTGTTCAGGCCCTTTTTCTTGAGCACCTTTTTCAGGTTGTGGAAGACCTCGGCCCCCATCCGCAGGGCCTCGGCAAAGCTGGGGGCCCCTACGGGCATGATCATGAATTCCTGGATGTCCACGTTGTTGTCGGCGTGCCTGCCGCCGTTTAAAATGTTCATCATCGGCACAGGCAGCCGGCGGGCATTAACTCCGCCCAGGTATTGATAGAGGGGTAAACCCACCGACCGGGCCGCGGCCCTGGCTGCGGCCAGGGAAACTCCCAGGATGGCGTTTGCCCCCAGATTGCTTTTATTGGGCGTACCGTCCAGCTCGATGAGGGTCATGTCCAGGCCTACCTGGTCCGTGGCATCAAAGCCGATCACTTCGGGAGCGATTTTTTCTATTACGTTGCTAACGGCCTTTTGTACGCCCTTGCCCAGATAACGGGCGGGGTCGCCATCCCTCAGTTCAACTGCTTCGTGGGCGCCGGTGGAGGCACCGGAAGGAACGGCCGCCCGTCCCAGGGTGCCGTCTTCCAGCAGCACGTCCACCTCCACGGTGGGATTGCCCCGGGAATCGAGAATCTCCCTGGCGTATACGTCAACTATGGTTGTGCTCATGAATCTCTTCCTCCTCGTTTGTATTCTATAATTAACGACTCGCCGGTCATTTCCGGCGGCCTGGGAATGCCCATCAGGTCCAGCATGGTCGGGGCAATATCCGCCAGAATGCCCCCCGGACGGAGTTCTACCTGCCCGAGATCCTCCCCGATCAGGATAAAGGGGGCCCGGTTGGTGGTATGGGCGGTATGGGGGTGCCCGTTGGGATCCAGCATTTCATCGGCATTGCCGTGATCGGCGGTAATAATGACCGTACCGTGTTTTTCCAGCACGGCCCCCACCACCTTCCCCAGGCACTGGTCTACTGCTTCAATGGCTTTTACCGCCGCGCCCATATCGCCGGTATGCCCCACCATATCCGCATTGGCATAATTCATGATGATTACCTGGTATTTATCCGCAGCCAGCTGTTCCAGGAAGGCGTCTGTAACCTCAAAGGCGCTCATTTCCGGTTTCTGGTCGTAGGTGGCCACTTTGGGAGAGGGAATTAAAATGCGGTCTTCGCCGGGATAGGGCGTTTCCACTCCCCCGTTGAAGAAAAAGGTGACGTGGGCGTATTTTTCCGTTTCGGCCAGGCGCAGCTGCTTTAGCCCCTGGCGGCTGATTACCTCTCCCAGGGTGTTGGTGGGATGCTGGGGTTTGAAGGCCACCGGGGCGTCTATGGTTTTATCGTAAAGGGTCATGCAGGTAAAATGCACCCGGGGCCGGTTTTCCGGGCGGTCAAAGCCGGCAAAATCTTCGTCCACAAAGGCCCGGGTGATCTGCCTGGCCCGGTCGGGACGGAAATTATAAAAGATCACCGCATCGCCGTCTTTAACCACGGCCACCGGATTTCCCCTCCCGCCGGTGATTACCGTGGGCTGCACAAACTCATCGGTTTCCCCGCGCCGGTATGCTTCTTCCAGGGCCTGCATGGCGGAAGGCGCCTTTAACCCTTCCCCCAGGACCATGGCCTCATATGCCCTTCTGGTGCGGTCCCAGCGGCGGTCCCGGTCCATGGCGTAGTAGCGCCCCATGACCGTGGCAATCCTGCCCGTACCCAGTTCCCGGCACTTGTCTTCCAGTTGCTGGATATACTCGCCGGCATTATCGGGGGGAACGTCCCGCCCATCCAGGAAACAATGTACGTATACCCGCGGCAGATGATGCCTTCTGGCCAGTTCCAGCAACGCAAAAAGGTGGGTAATGTGGCTGTGCACGCCGCCGTCGGACAAAAGCCCCATCAAATGCAGGGCCCCGTGGTTGGACCGGACATGTTCCACTGCGGCCACCAGAGCCTCATTGATAAAAAAGCTGCCGTCCCTGATGGCCCGGGTAATACGGGTCAGCTCCTGGTAGACAATGCGGCCGGCTCCGATATTCAGGTGCCCCACCTCCGAGTTACCCATCTGACCGTGGGGCAAACCCACATCTTCACCCGATGTTCCCAGGGTGGTGTGGGGATAAGTGGCCCAGAATTGGTCCATATTGGGCGTTCTGGCCTGGGCAATGGCGTTTCCTTTTCGTTCATCCCTTAAGCCCCAGCCGTCCAGGATGACCAGGACCATGGGGATATGCTTTATTTCCATGAGAAACCTCCAGGGTGTCGAAAATATTGACCTGGCCTGCTGAAGGGAGGGCGTTGTCACGAGCGCATGATTTGCGCAGTGCCGGGCCGGTTTTTTAAAACAACAATTCCGGTGCAGGGGGCGACCGCCATCAATTACGTTCATCCCCGCACCGCCGCCCGCACAATGCCGGCAAAGCTGTCCACCTTCAGGCTGGCACCGCCCACCAGGGCGCCGTCTATATCGGGCTGCCCGAGCAATTCGGCGGCATTTTCCGGCTTGACGCTGCCGCCGTACTGGATGCGCACCTGCCGGGCCGCCTCCCGGCCGCCCATTTCGGCCAGCAGGCGGCGGATAAAGGCGTTCACCTGCTGGGCATCTTCCGGCAAGGCCGTGCGGCCGGTGCCAATGGCCCATACCGGTTCGTAGGCCACCACCAGGCCGGCCAACTCGGCCCCGGAAAGGCCGGCCAGGGAGCGCCGCACCTGCCCGGCAATAACCTCTTCCGTCTGCCCCGCTTCCCTTTCCTCCAGGCGTTCGCCCACACAGACAATGGGGACGAGCCCGTGTTTTAAAGCCGCTTTTACTTTGGCATTGACATTTTCATCATTCTCGCCGAAATACTGCCGCCGCTCCGAGTGACCCAGGATCACATAACGGCAGCCGATTTCTTTCAACATAACCGGAGAAACTTCTCCCGTATAGGCTCCCTCTTCGACCCAGTACATATTCTGAGCACCCAGGGCAATGTTGCCGCCCGCCAGTTCCCGGGCCACGGCATAGAGGGCGGTAAAAGGGGGGCAGACGGCCACTTCCACTCCCCGGACACCGGAAAGGGCCTCCTTCAGCCTCCGCACAAATTCTACCGCTTCGGTGACGGTCTTGTACATTTTCCAGTTGCCTGCCAGTAAGGGTATGCGCATGATCTCTCCCTCATTTCCCTCTGTCCATCAGCACTGCCACACCCGGCAGGACCTTCCCTTCCAGAAACTCCAGGGAAGCACCACCGCCGGTGGAGATATGGGACATCCTGCCGGCCACCCCGGCCTTTTCCACCGCCGCCGCCGTATCTCCCCCGCCCACGATGGTGGTGGCTTTGCTTTCGGCGAGCGCCCGGGCCAGGCCAAAGGTACCCGCCGCAAAGGGAGCCATCTCAAAGACACCCATGGGGCCGTTCCAGATAACGGTACCGGCGTCACGCACCTCAGCGGCAAAAGATTTTACCGTTTCGGGACCGATATCCAGGGCCATCCATTCCTCCGGCACACCGTCCACCGGTACCACCCTCGGTTCCGCTTCCGGACGGGCCGCCTCGGCAACCACCAGGTCCAGGGGCAACACCAGTTTGACGCCTGCCTTTTCCGCCCGGGTCATTAAATCCCGGGCCAGGGCCACCCGGTCCGCTTCCACCAGCGACTTGCCCAGGGCATATCCCCGGGCGGCCAAAAAGGTATTGGCCATACCCCCTCCAATGAGCAGGGCATTCACCTTGCCCAGGAGGTTTTCAATGACACCAATCTTATCGGAAACCTTGGCTCCGCCCAGAATGGCCACAAAGGGACGGGTGGGGTTGGACAGGGCCTGATTCAGGACGGTAATTTCCTTTTCCATGAGAAACCCGGCTGCGGCGGGCAGGAAATGGGCAACCCCCTCGGTGGATGCATGGGCCCGGTGTGCGGTGCCGAAGGCATCGTTGACGTATACGTCGGCCAGTTCCGCCAGCTGCCGGGCAAATTTTTCATCGTTTCTTTCTTCTCCAGGGTAAAAGCGCACATTTTCCAGCAACACCACATCACCGGGCCGCATCGCGGCTATGGCCGCCCTGGGCTCTTCTCCGATACAGTCATTCACCTTGACCACCGGTTTGCCCAGCAGTGCGGAAAGACGCCGGGCCACCGGGTCCAGGCGGTAGCGGTCGTCCACTTTTCCTTTGGGACGCCCTAAATGGGAGGCCAGGATTACCCTGGCCTGCCTGTCCATAAGATGCTGGATGGTCGGTAGTGCCGCCCTGATCCGGGTGTCGTCGGCCACTTCACCCTGCTGATCCAGGGGCACGTTAAAATCCACCCGCACCAGCACCCGTTTGCCGGTCACGTCCATGTCCCGGATGGTTTTGATCAATGCATATACCTCCCTGATGGAAATTGTAACATAATATTCGGGCGGTACTCTTCCCCCCCCCCCCCTGGCGAAAGGGCCGCGGAAGGACTGCCGCCCTTTTTATCTCCGGTCTTGCCCATTATCTGTTCCGGCGGGCACCGCGTCAGGGGCCCGCCGGAAATGCCTGCCTATGTATACTCTTTGACATGTTTTACTAAAATCCTCTTTTGGCCATGTATAAAATTAAGTCCAGGATCCGGTTGGAATAACCCCATTCATTGTCGTACCAGGCTACCACTTTCACCATGTCCTCCCCGATGACCATGGTGGACGGGCCGTCCACAATGGCCGAGTGGGGGTCTCCGCAGTAATCCACCGATACCAGTGGCAGGTCGCTATAGGCGAGGATACCCTTGAGCTTACCCTCGGAAGCGTCTTTCAGGGCACCATTGACTTCCTCCACGGTAACGGGCCGGCTAAGCTGGGCCACCAGGTCCACCACGCTGACGTTGGGAGTAGGCACCCGCATGGCCATACCGTTCAGTTTGCCTTTTAGCTGCGGGAGGACCAGTTCCACCGCCCTGGCCGCGCCGGTAGTGGTGGGAATAATGCTCATGCTGGCAGCCCGGCCCCGGCGCACGTCCCGGTGGGGCATATCCAGAATCTGCTGGTCGTTGGTCACCGCATGGACGGTAGTCATGAGGCCCTTGACAATCCCAAACTGCTCATCCAGCACTCTGGCCACCGGCGCCAGGCAGTTGGTGGTACAGGAGGCATTGGAGACAACGTGATGCACGGCGGGGTCATACAGTTCCTCATTTACACCCATGACTATCGTCAGGACGTCTCCCCTGGCCGGAGCGCTGATGACCACTTTTTTGGCCCCACCGGAGAGGTGCCGGGAAGCATCTTCCGCTGTTTTAAACTTACCGGTGGACTCCACCACCACATCCACTCCCAGTTCGCCCCAGGGGATGCTGGCGGGATCTGCCTCGGCCAGGACGAGGATCTCCCGGTCGTTTACCACCAGGGAACGCTCATCCGCCTGTACATCCGCATCCAGGCGGCCGTGTACTGAATCGTATTTTAAAGCATAGGCAAGGGTACGGGTATAGTTTTCATTTACGGGAAGCCGCCGGGATTTGTGGTTTACGGCCACGACCTGGATGTCCGGATACCGGAGCGCCGCCCGCAAAACATTTCTCCCAATCCGGCCGAAACCATTAATCCCTATTTTTACCGTCATTATTCCCTACCGCTCCTTTCATTAGTATGCCTCATTTACTAAAAATTATTTGAATTATGATATCCTTATTCGCTACCCAGTTAAATAGTTCCTCCTTTTCTGGCAAATTGATAGGAAAAATTATAAGGTACCGGCCAAATAACCGGTACCCTGGTTGCAGGCTATGTGCATATTAAATTCAGCCGGCCCGGACCCCGGAGCAACGGGACGAGCGCCGCCGGACGGTTTTAAGCAGTACCTAATAGCGCTTCCGCTGCTGGACGGGAGGAATACCCAGCTCCCCCCGGTATTTGGCGACGGTGCGCCGGGAGATACGAATACCTTTTTCACACAAAATTTCCGCAATCTTCTGGTCATTCAACGGCTCTTTGGGATTTTCCGCCGCCACAATTTCCTGGAGCATCTTCTTAATGCTCTCGGCGGAGGTCAGGGTCCCGCCATCGCTGTTAATGCCCGTCGGAAAGAAATATTTCATTTCAAATACCCCTTGCGGGGTCTGGATATATTTGTTGGAAGTGGCCCGGCTCACCGTAGATTCGTGCAGGCCAACCATTTCAGCCACCTGCTTGAGGTTGAGGGGTTTTAAATATTTCACCCCGTGATCAAGAAAATCCCGCTGCAGCTGCACCAGGCAGCTGGCCACTTTGTAGAGAGTCAAACGCCGCTGTTCAATGCTGCGGATCAACCAGGCCGCTGCATTGAGTTTGCTTTCCACAAACCGGCGGGTGCGGGAATCATAGTTTTCCTGCTGGCTGAGCACCGCACGGTAGGCGGGGTTGATGGTGAGGCGGGGCACGGACACATCGTTGATCAGAATGATATAGTCGTCCCCCACTTTTTCCACCACTATATCCGGCACCACGTAGCGCACGTCGTTGGGAGTGGAAAAATTGCGACCGGGTTTCGGATCCAGGGTTTTTAAAATATCGGCCACCCGTTGAATTTCCTGCACGGGAACATTAAACTGCTGGGCCAGACGGTTAAACTTGCCCCTGGCCACATCCACCAGATGGTAGCGGATGATCTGCTCCAGTAAAGGGTTTTTAATACCCAACTGGTTGACCTGAATGAGCAGGCATTCCTGCAGGGTGCGGGCACCCACCCCCGGCGGGTCAAAGGTCTGGATCAGCTTCAGCGCCTCTTCTACGGCCCCGGGATGTACGGCCAGCTGTTTGGCGGCCTCCTCCACAGTGGTCTGGAGGTAGCCGTGCTCGTCAATATTACCGATCAGGTATTCGCCGATAACCCTTGCCTCGGAACTGCACCTGCTTAAATACAGCTGAAACATCAGATGTTCCATCAGGGTAGGCGCCTGGGAAAGGAAGCTTTCGTAATTATGGGCAGGAGGTTCCGGATCCCGCTCCATGCGGGGAAAACCCAGATCGCTTGAATCCTGGAAGTACTCCTCCCAGTCCAGATCATACTCCCGCTTTTCTTCCCCTCCCTCAAGCTCCCACTCAAATTCTCCTTCTTCCCCGTTTTCATCCGTTTCTTCTTCCCGCAACTCCAGAAGAGGATTCTCCTGCAGCTGTTGTTCTATATACAGGGAAAGCTCCAGGGAGGACAGCTGCAGCACGGTAATGGCCTGACGCAGCTCGGGAGTCATGATTAATTTTTGTGTTTGTTCCACGTTAAGACCGTAACCCAGGCGCATGGTGCTTCACTCCTCCAAAGCTCCGCCGTCAACTTTGTTAACTATTTCTCTAAAGCCGGAGGTTTCTCCTGCCGCTTTGACCCGATACCAGCATATTCGGGCGGTAATTGTTTCATTCCCCCCCCCATGCCGGGGCCGCCCCCCGCGTACCTGTTATGCGCCGGCAGCACCCGGCGACGTACCCTGCCCTTTTTCGGCGGGGACCTCGCACGAAGGTTCGCGGAGCTTTTTAGCAATTTCATCCAGCCTGCGCAGCCGGTGGTTCACGCCGGATTTCCCCACCGGGGGTTCGAGCATTTCCCCCAGTTCCCGCAGGCTCGCGTCGGGATACTGCAGGCGGGCTTCGGCCACCTGCCGCAGAGCCGGCGGGAGCTTTTCCAGCCCCATGGTGGCGGCAATGAAGCGAATATTCTCCACCTGACGCAGGGCCGCATCCACTACTTTGTTCAGATTGGCCGTTTCACAGTTCACCAGGCGGTTCACCTGGTTGCGCATGTCCTTGTATATGCGTACGTTTTCAAAATCTAAAAGGGCCGTATGGGCTCCCATAATATTCAGCAGGGCCACAATCTGGTCGCTGTCCTTTAAATAAACCACATGCCAGTTTTTGCGGGCACTCACCCGTGCCTCCAGGCCGAATTCCCGCATCAGCCGGCCGAGCGCCCGGGCAAGCCCGGCATTGCCCGTGATGATTTCCAGGTGATAGGTACCCCCGGGGTTGTTCACCGACCCTCCTCCCAGGAAGGCTCCCCGCAGGTAGGCACGGCGGCAGCATTCCCGGCGCACCAGTCCCCTGGGGATGCCTTCGGTCAACCCGCCCTGCCCATCCACCATACCCAGGCGGCGCAATATGTCCTCCATCCCGGACGGGGGCGAAACCCGCACCTGGTAAAGGTTCTTTTTACGCAGCCTGTTCTTGCGCTGCACCAGGACCTCAGTATGCACACCAAAGAGTTCTTTGAAAAGAGAAAAAATTTTGCGCGCAACAGCTGCATTTTCCGTGCCTATGACCAGTGCGGTCTTCGGCCCGGCGCCAATGGACAGGCTGCCGTCCATTCTGACCAGGGCGGCCAGTTCGGCCAGCTTGCAGCATTTTTCCCTCCCCACCACCCGGGCCAGTTCATTTTTGGTTAAGGTAGAAAAGGACATTTACATTCACCTTGATGATATTATACCACAACGGGGAAAGATTTTTCTGGCCTTTTCCTTTAAGGTGAGGGGCTGAGTTATCCCCACTTTCCAAACTACCCTGTTTTGGCTCTCGCTCGCTCCGGTGAGCCTCGCGGGCCAAACTATTGCTCGGCTCAAAGCTCCGGCAGGCTTCCCGGCAAATTCGGCATCCTGCCTCAGTTGCCGGCCTCGGGCATCCATGCCCTCGGGCCTGCCTTCGCTTTTCGCCTCGCTAAGTTTGGCTGGCTGCTCGGCTCAAGTCGCTCGCTACCGAGCCAAAACAGGGCTTAAAAAACTGGGGACACCTCAGGGTGAGGGGGGATAATAATGTTTCACCAGTTCCGTAATGAACTTATGCAGGTCGTAGCTGCCCATAACCCGCACCCGTTTCAGGGTAAAGGGGTCATCCCTGGAACCGGCTAGTCCCTGCCCGGTAGTAACGGCGGCCCGGTAACCGCTTTCCCTGACCACCCGGGCCAGCTCATGGTTGTACTTACCATAGGGGTAGCTGAAAACCTCTACCGGCCGCCCCAGATGGGCTTCCAGCAGGGCCTTGCTTTCTTTAATCTGGTGCCGGGCTTCCGCTAAAGAAAGCCGGGTCAAATTCGGGTGATCCAGAGTATGGGAACCAATGGTTATGCCGTAATCGGCCATCTCCTTCAGCTCCCGCCAGCCGGCCATTTTATTTACCGGCTGTCTTCCGGCATCGAAAATATTTGTTTTACCCACCGTATGCGCCACCACAAAGACGGTAGCGGTAAAACCATACTTTTTTAAGATGGGAAAGGCATAGGTATAATTGTCCAGGTAGCCGTCGTCAAAGGTAATTACCACCGGCCGGGGCGGGAGAGGTTTGCCACTTTGGAAGTGATCCACCACATCGGTCAGGGAAACGGTATGAAACCCGTGGCTGGCCAGGTATTCCATTTGCCGGGCGAACTTTTCCGGGGGCACCCGCAGGCCCAGACCTCCCGTGCGGGGATCGGGGTTTACCTTGTGGTACATCAGAATGGGTATCTCCATCTCTCCCCGCTCAGGCGGCGGGAGGGGGGGAGCCAGGCTCTGGGCCAGGGAATCGGCCGCGTGCCGGGCACCCGCCAGAACCAGCAACAAAAGCAACGGCAGCGTCACGATGACGATCAAAATTCTCGTGCTCATCCAGTCCTCCAGACTCTCTTCCTGTAACAAGATCTTAACACTCAAAAGTTTTGTTCACTAAATCATCAAACCAGGGGGACTCTTTTCCTGTAACAAGATCTTAACACCTGCCTTTAGCCCTGACAACTGCCATTTCGACAAAAAAGCCCCCCGCTGGCCGCGGAAGGCCGGCTGGCTCACTAACTGGTTCACATACGCCCCGAACGCAATCTGCCGTTTAAAGAGTTGTTAAACGACCTTAAGGGTTCCCCCGTTTTTCGCTCCAGAAGGACCAGCTCCAGTATCAACCGGGCCAGCTTATCGGGGTGGTGGCGGACCACGTTGCCTTCGTGCACCAGGTTGGCACCAATTACCTCAACTTCCATCTGCCGCAGCTTATCCCCATCCACCACCACCGGCACTGCTCCCTCCCGGCGATAGCGTGCCTTTAACCGGGCCGGTATGCCGCCCTGGTTGACCACCACGTAATCCACAATGGGACCGGCGTGGTGGAAAATGGCCTGCAGGTGATCGCTGGCGGCGTAACCGTCGGTTTCCCCGGGCTGGGTCATCACGTTACAGACATAAATACGGACGGCCCGGGTACGGGCGATGGCTTCGGAAATTCCCCGTACCAGAAGGTTGGGCAGGATGCTGGTGTAAAGGCTCCCCGGTCCCAATACCACCGCATCCGCCCCGGCAATGGCCTGCAGCGCTTCGGGCAGGGGGTAGCAGTCCCCGGGCACCAGGAAGACCCGTTTAATGGGCTTCCTGCACCGGGGAATGGAAGACTCCCCATATACCAGCGTGCCGTCGGAGAGTTCCGCCCCCAGAACCACATTCTGCAGGGTAACCGGCAGTACCTGCCCCCTGATGGCCAGCACCTTGCTTAAGGCCTGCACTGCCTCGTGAAATCCCCCGGCCACATGGGTCAGTGCCGCCAGGAGCAGGTTACCCAGGTTGTGGCCGGCCAGGTCCCCGCTTTTAAAGCGGTACTGGAGCAGGTCCTCCATCAACGATTCCTTATCCGCCAGGGCCACCAGGCAGTTGCGGATGTCCCCCGGGGGAAGCATGCCCAGCTCCCCCCTCAGCCGGCCGGAACTCCCACCATCATCGGCCACGGTGACAATGGCCGTAATGTTGCTGGTATACTGTTTTAAACCCCTTAACAATACCGATAGCCCCGTTCCTCCCCCAATTACCACTATCCGGGGCCCCCGGCGCAGGTGCCGGCGGGTATACATAATATCCGCCAGGGGCGTACGCTCTTCGGGGGCCAGGGCATCCACCACCGAACGAAAGGCCTTTAAAATACCATAGACCAGCGCCGGCAGGCCCAGGGCCAGAAAAAGCATGCCCCCAATCCAAACCCGTCCGGGACCGAAAAGCTCACCAAACCAGGCCAGAAGCACCGCCTGGTGCTCCCAGGGCAGCAAGCGGCCTAAAAGGCCGGTGCCGGTAGCGGCCAGGACAAAGCCCAGGAAGGCCAGGGCCAGCCACCGCTTGAAATGCAACCCGGGGTAAAGCCACTTGAACAGTTTCATGCACTTTCACCCCCGTCTTAACGGGAGAGATCCCGGTGCCGCACGGCTACCCGGTAACCCTGCTCTGCCAGGTGGGCCCCCAGACAGTTGGCCAGGGTTACGGAACGGTGCTGGCCGCCGGTACAGCCAACGGCAATGGTTAAGGTTGTCTTCCCTTCCTGGACATAGTGTGGAAGGAGAAAATCTATAAACTCATAGAACCGCTGGACGAATTCCTGGCTCACCGGGGCGCACAGGACATAATCCCGTACGGCCGGATCGTTTCCGGTCAGCGGGCGCAGTTCCGGGTCATAATGGGGGTTGGGCAAAAAACGCACGTCAAAAACCAGGTCGCTGTCCAGGGGTATCCCGTACTTGTACCCGAAGGAAACAACCGTAATGCGCAAAGGCGCCCCGGCATTATCGCCAAACAAGCTGACCAGTTCTTCTTTCAGCTGCTGGGGGGTCATTTCGGAAGTGTCGATTATCTTATGGGCCCGCCCCCGCAGTTCCCGCAGCCGCTCCCGTTCCTGCCGTATGCTCTGCAGCACCTCTCCGTCCACACTCAGGGGGTGGCTGCGCCGGGACTCCTTATACCGGCGCACCAGGGTGGCATCGGAGGTTTCCAGGAACAATATCTCGTAGCGCAGCCCTTCCTGCTCCAGGTCGGCCAGCACTTCAAAAAGGGCGTCGAAAAATTCCCCACCCCGGATATCCACCACCACTGCTATTTTATTAATCCCCCGGGAAGATTGTGAACAAAGCTCCAGGAACTTGGGAATGAGCCTGGGAGGCAGGTTGTCCACACAAAAGAAGCCCAGATCCTCCAGAATCCTTAAGGCCTGGGTCTTTCCGGCCCCCGAAAGGCCGGTAACAATTACCAGACGCATAATTATCACCACTCGTTGCCCGGCTCAACTGCGCATCAAAAGGCTCGTCTGTTGTAAATATTCAGTGAACCCGGTTGGATGCGGCCCAGCACTCACCACAATATGACTCTGCTCCCGGTGTTTCAGGTTTAATTGACACATCAGGTTTTGGGAAGAGCTAGTATTCCAGTGAGTGCTGGGTCCTCACTCACTCCTCCGCCAGCCGCGCTTTGAGCCTGTCGATCACCCTGACCGGGCCGGGATCCACGCCGTACAGCATGGCCAGGTACACGCTGGCATAATCGCCGATATAAACCAGCGAGTACATGCGGGCCAGAGCACCGCTGCCCTCAGCCATAATTTCGACAACGCCGGCCACCGCACCTTCCATGATCTCGCGGGTAATGGCAAACCTCTTCTGTACCCGGGAGTGATCCTGGGGATCCCGTAAAATAACCACGTATAGCCGGCGCAGGAGTTCTTCTGGAGCCTCAAAGCCAACCAGTTCGTTGTGGTTCAATTCCGGGAAAACATTCCAGTAGGCCGGGGCCTTGGCATTTTCATTGATCTGCCCCTTCCAGCGCTGGGCCACCACTTCCGTGGTCCCGCTGGAACCCCAGATTACCGGAATGCGGTTATGGAAACCGGCCGCCAGCATCTTGGCCTGGTTGGAATCCCGGGGAACTTCCGGCTTGAGCTTTTCCCGCATGGATTGCAACAGGGAAGTGCACTCGGCCACCTCGTCGCTGAGGTCCGGCAACAGGCCCATCCGGTAAAGCACGGCCAGGGTGGGAATGAAGAGGTATCCCGTTGCCGAACGGGGGGCAATGCCGCCGGGAACGGTAATAACCGGTACACCGTCGTTACTGGCAAGCTCCCCCAACTTTCCGCCGGTAGTTAAAACCACAAGCCTGGCACCCTTTTCCCGGGCCTGGGCGTAGGCGCTCAATGTTTCTTCGGTATTTCCGGAATAACTGACGGCAAAAACCAGTGTGTGCGGCCCGACAAACGCGGGCAGAACATAGTCCCTGTTGACCACCACCGGCACCGAAAGGCGCTGCGCAGCATATACCCGCAGGAGATCACCCCCGATGGCCGAACCCCCAAGGCCGGTAACCACTACCTGGCGGAGATCATCCACGGGAGAAACGCCGGCGGCCATGCCCAGCTCCCAGGCCCGGGCACACTGTTCGGGCAGCTCCCACAGGGCTTTGAGCATTCCCTTCGTATCGGCATTATACATGGCCTGCACATCATCCAGAATGGGCAAGATGGACCCCCTCCTTACTGGTTGATCTTTAAACCTGTTGCGGTCTGATTTCCAGCACGTCTTCCACATAGGCCCGGAGCACTTCCGCCACACCCCAGGCCTGGGCCATGCAACCCCGGGGGATAATGGGCTCGTTGCCGTCAAAGATCTCGGAAATAAAGCCCACCCCGTGGTCCCGCAGCTGGTCCTGGAAAGGAGCAAGAAAACGTGCCGCCTGCAGCCGGCTGGTCGGGGAATAGTTATGCACCTGGCGCCAGGCTGTAACAAAGGGCCCGATTAACCAGCTCCAGACCGTCCCCTGATGGTAGGCTCCATCCCGCTGCCACCGGTCGCCGCTATAGACCCCCCGGTACCTGGGATCGCCGGGGGATAAGGTGCGCAGCCCGTAAGTGGCGTATAGTTCCTGCCTGATACGGGTCAGCACCCTTCGCCCCCTTCCGGCATCAACTATGGTGAAGGGCAGGCTTAAGGCAATAACCTGGTTGGGGCGCATGGAAGCGTCCTTCCCCTGCTCACCGACCACATCGTAGAGATATCCACCCTCCTCAAACCAGAATTCCCGCAAAAAACTTTCCCTGTGCTTTTCCAGCAGGTCCTGGTAGGGAAAGTTATCCCCATACCGGGAAGCCAGTTCCCGCAGTATGCACAGCGCATTGTACCAGAGGGCGTTGATTTCCACCGGTTTACCGTGCCGGGGCGTAACCACCCATTGATCCACCCTGGCATCCATCCAGGTCAGCTGCAACTCCGGAGAGCCTGCCGCCAGGAGCCCATCTTCATCCACTTTAATGTTGAAGCGAGTACCTTTGATGTAGTGATGGGCAATTTCTTTCAGAACCGGATAGATCTCCCGGCGGATAAAAGCATGGTCCTGTGTATACTGCAGGTACTTCCAGACCGCCCAAAAATACCACAGGGAAGCATCTACCGTATTGTAAAGGGGCTCCTTACCGGTATCGGTAAACATATTCGGCAAAAGCCCGTCTTTGCAGTAACGGGCATAGGTAACCAGGATATCCCGGGCATCCTCATAACGGCGGGTAACCAGGGTAAGCCCGGGCAGGGCAATCATGGTATCCCTTCCCCAGTCGTTGAACCAGTGATAACCGGCAATGATACTTTTCGCACCGGTAGATTGACGATAGACAATGAAATTATCGGCAGCCTGCACCAGCTGGCGGGCAAAAGCGCTCCGGTATCCGGCCCTCCTCACCAGTTCCTGCATACGTCGATTTTCCAGGTGCAGCAGGGCCCTTCCGTCCAGGGTAAAGATATCTTCCAGGGTAGCAATAAAAGTAATGGTTTTTTCCTCCCCCGGAGCCAGCTGGATGGTAAAATCCCCGGGGATAAAATGATCCTCCCGGTCCTCCAGCCCGCGCTTTTGCTCTTCGATATAGAACATGTCGTAAAACCAGTCCTCGCGGACGGTAAAATTACCCGCGCTGCAGACCAGACGAAGGGGTGGAATTTCCGGTATCACCTTTACCGCTACGCCGAACGGAATTTCTTCGCAGGAAAAGCTGATTTGCCCGCGCCGGACGGTCCAGTGGAAATCCCGGCAGTTGACCAGGGGAGTCAAGCGCAGGACGGCGGGGGACGCACCGTTGTGAATGCGGTACAGGATGACCGTGGTGTTTTCACCGTAAATCATAAAAATTTGTTTTTGCAGGGCAATGTCGCCAAAGGATGAAATAAAGGTCGGAAAGGGATTAAACAATACCTGCTGCAGGTGGATAAATCCAAATTCCGTCACACCCCCCACGGTGTGGTTGGTGGCCAGGTTGTAGGTGCGTTCGGGGGTTTCCAGGCGTTCATCCAGTTTGGCCAGCATCAAGTTGCGCCGTACCGGCGGGGAAAGGGAAGCCACGAGCAGGCCGTGGTACTTACGGGTATTGACGCCGATAATGGTGGAGGAGGCATAACCACCCAGGCCGTTGGTAACCAGCCATTCCTTCTCAATACCCCGTTCATAGTTGCGCCACTCCCCTTTGCCAAAGCGCAACGCATCTCCTCCTTTCCCAAAAGCCCGGATTTTTACTACCGTGCCACCGTGCATAGAATAATCCATAAAGCCACCTTCTATACCATGGTGGCCGGGGGCACCCCAGCTTCAACCCCTTGCAGGGCCAGAGCCACTGCCCCCAGCAGGCCGGACTGCCCGCCCAGCTCAGCCGGCACCAGACGGACCTGCTTGCGGGAAGCAGCCAGGGCACGCCGGGCCACTTCCCCTTCCATGGCCTCCCACAAAAGGGGTCCCACCTGCATGGCCCCGCCCCCCAGCACCACCAGGGCCGGATTTAACAGGTTAATAATATTGGCCACCCCGATACCCAGGGCGCGGCCAGCGTTGATAATTATTTGCCGGGCCTCGCCATCACCCGCAGCGGCCGCCCGGGCCACCGCCAGGGCAGTGATGCCGTCCGCATCCCCTCCCGCCGCCTCCAGGATGGCCCTGCCCCCGCCGGACTCCACCAGGCGGCGGGCCGCCCGGGCCATTGCCGTCCCGGAAGCCATGGCCTCCAGGCACCCGTAATTACCGCAATTACACCGGGGACCGGCAGGGTCAATGGTCATGTGGCCGATTTCCCCGGCCCCATAGCCGGTACCATGGTAAATGCGCCCGTGCAGGATCAAACCGCCCCCGATACCGGTACTGACGGTGACGTAGACCATCTCGGACTCGCCACGCCCGGCTCCGTACACATGTTCCCCCAGGGCGGCCAGGTTGGCATCATTGTCCACCGCCACGGGAACACCCAGCAATTCCTCCAGCTTTTGCTTTAGGGGAACATTGTCCCAACCCAGATTGGGAGCCTGGTACACCACCCCGGTGGCGGCGTTCAGAGGACCGGGAGCGCCAATACCCAGGGCCAGGAGCGGGCCTTCTACACCGGCCTGCTTTTTCACGTGATGCACGGTTTCCACAATCCGCCCGATTACGGATTGTAGACCCTCCCGGGCCCTGGTGGGAACCTTCACTTCGGCCAGCAGACGGCCGTTTTGATCGGCCAGGGCGGTATAGATTTTCGTACCTCCCAGATCAACGCCGGCAACAAATCCCCTCACTACCACCCACCTCTTCAGGCACAACCCAGGATAAACTTCTCCACCACCCGGGCCACGCCGCCGTCTTCATTGGAAGCCGTAACGTAGTCGGCCCGGGCCTTGACCTGGGGCTGGGCATTGGCCACCACCACTCCCAGACCGGCCCATTCAATCATTTCCAGGTCGTTGTAGCTGTCCCCCACGGCAATCACCTCCGCGGGCTTGAAACCGTAAACGGCGGCCACTGCCGCCAGGGCGTGCCCCTTGGTGGCCTGCGGGTGGGAGAATTCCAGAAAGTAAGGCTTGGACTTGGTGATATGAAGGTCATCCCCGTAAAGGGGCTTTAATTCCGCGGCCAGTTCGTCCAGTTTCTCTTCCGGGGCAATCACCAGTACCTTGGTGGGATCCTGCCCCGCTTCTTTCAAAAAGGGAACGAGCGGTCCCACCGCCCGGGCCTCGATCCCGGAAATGGACTGGTAAAGCCTGCTTTCACCAGTGTGCCGCTCAACGTAAAGGTGGTCGTCCAGGTAGATATTGATGTGGTAACCCCTGGACTCCACCCGGGCAATGATGTCCAGGGCGTAAGCGAGGGGCACCGGCCGATGGAGGACCACTTCCCGGGTAACGGCATGCTTAACCAGGGCCCCCTGGTAGGTAATCAGCGGGGCGTCAATCTCCAGTTCCCGGGCAAAGGGCAGGGTGGCCCGGTACATGCGCCCCGTGGCCAGGGTAACCACCACGCCGGCACGCCGGGCCAGGGCCAGGGCCCGCCGGTTGTCTTCGCTGATGCGCAGGTCTTTATTCAAAAGGGTATCATCAAGATCTACAGCCAGTAATCGATACAAAGACTCATTCCCCCAGAAAAACAGCCTTACCCTGCCGCCGCAGGTAATGAGTTAAGCATATCTCTGGATATTATACCATGGTTTTCTGAAAAAACCAGCCCTAACCACGCAAAAAACGGTAAACGGCCAGGGCGGCGGACCGGTTCATTCCCGGCACGGCGGCCAGTTCCTCCACCGTAGCCCGGGCCATGTCCTCCAGGGAAGGGAAGGCTTTCAGCAGGGCGCGGCGGCGCACGGGACCGATGCCCTCGATCTCGTCCAGAAGGGACTTGAGGTTGCGCCGGGTGCGCAGCTGCCGGTGATAGGTCACGGCAAAGCGGTGGGCCTCATCCCGCAGGTGCTGCAGCAGGTGCAGGGCCCGGGAATTCCGGGGCAGGCGAATGGGTTCGGAGCGCCCTTCGGCAAAGAGCAATTCTTCCTCTTTGGCCAGGCCAAAGGCCGGGATGTGGGCAAAGCCCAGCTCCTTCATGACCTCCCGTACCGCCGACAGCTGGCCTTTGCCCCCGTCCACAATGACCAGGTCGGGCAGGCGGTAAAATTTGGCCTGCCTGGTGGACAGCTGCCCGGTCCGGACCAGTTCCCGCTCTTCCCTGGCGCGGGTAAAGCGGCGCGTGAGCACTTCCTTCAGGGAGGCAAAATCGTTTGGCCCTTCCACAGTGCGGATTTTAAACCGCCGGTACTGGTCGGGCGCCGGCCGCCCCTCCTCAAAAACCACCATGGAGGCCACGCTTTCCTCGCCCCGGGTATTGGATATGTCAAAACATTCGATGCGGTAAGGTATGCTCTCCAGGCCCAGTTCCCGGGCCAGCTCCCCGCAGGCATCCCTGCCCTGCCCCCGGGACTTCTGATCCTGCTCTACCTCCTGCAGGGCCAGAAGGGCGTTTTTGGCCGCCAGGTCCACCAGTTGTTTCTTTTCTCCCCGGCGGGGCACCACCAGGCGCACCCCGGCCCCCCTGATGCCGGAAAGCCATTCTTCCATCGCCGGGCGTTCCTGGGGGTCTATTTCTGAAAGGAGAATTTCGCCGGGGATAAAATCGGCGCGGGCATAATACTGCTTGACGAAGGCGGTGATCACTTCCGCCGGGGTGTTTTCCGCACCGGGCACCAGGAATTGATCCCGCCCTATGAGCTTGCCGCCCCGCACAAAGAAAACCATCACCAGGGACAGGTCATGGTTTTGGGCCAGGGCCACCACGTCCCGGTCCTCCTTACTGGTTGACAGCACCTTTTGATTCTCCAGCACCCGGCGCACGGCCTGCAGCTGGTCCCGGAGACGGGCCGCCCGCTCAAATTCCAGTTTTTCCGCCGCCTCGTTCATGCGCCTGGTGAGCTCCTTAATCAGGTCGTCCTGGCGGCCCTCCAGGAACAGGCAGATCTCCCGGATCATGGCCAGGTACTCCTCCCTGCCCACCTGGCCCGAGCAGGGGGCCAGGCAGCGGCCAATGTGAAAGTTGAGGCAGGGACGGTGCCTGGCCGGCACCACCCCCTGCGTCAGCTTTTGCTTGCAGGTGCGGAAGGGAAAGAGCCGGCGCAAAAGATCCAGGGTTTCGTGCACCGCCCCCGCCGAAGTGTAGGGGCCGAAATAACGGGAGCCGTCCTTGACCACCCTGCGGGTGACGTGCACCCGGGGGAAGTCCTCCCCCAGGGTTACTTTCAGGTAAGGGTAACTTTTATCGTCTTTAAGGTAGATGTTGTAGCGGGGGCGGTGCTCCTTGATCAGGTTTGATTCCAGGATCAGGGCCTCCACTTCGTTGTCCGTCACAATGTACTCAAAGTCCGCCGCCCGGTTCATCAGCGCCCGCACCTTGGGACTGAGCCGGGCGCCGGACTGGTAGTAGGAACGCACCCGGTTTTTCAGGGAAACGGCCTTGCCCACATAAATAATTTCCCCGGCCGTATCGCGGAAGAGATACACGCCGGGTTTGTCCGGGAGGTGCTGCAGTTTTTCCTCGGGGGTCATTTAACTTCCCTCCCTCAACCTCCAGCCGCCCGCACATCGTCGAGAAGGGGCGCGTCTTGTTTATCCTCTTCAACGGCAATGAAACGGTCGGCCCGGGGCGAACTGGCCAGGATGCGGGCCAGGAACCGGCCGGTATGGGACTCACCCACCCGGGCCACTTCTTCCGGGGTGCCGCAGGCCACCACCCGGCCGCCGCCGTCGCCGCCCTCGGGACCCAGGTCGATGATGTAGTCGGCGGTCTTGATCACGTCCAGGTTGTGCTCGATGACCACCACCGTGTCCCCGGCCTCCACCAGGCGGTGCAGCACGTGGAGCAGGCGGTGCACATCGGCCATGTGCAGGCCGGTGGTGGGTTCGTCCAGGATGTACAGGGTACGGCCGTTGGAGCGCCGGGATAGCTCGGCGGCCAGCTTAACCCGCTGGGCCTCACCCCCGGAAAGCTCCGGCGCCGGCTGGCCCAGGCGGATGTAGCCCAGACCCACGTCCTGCAGGGTTTTCAGCCGCCGGTGGATCTTGGGGATGTGGCGGAAAAACTCCACCGCCTGGTCCACCGTCATGTCCAGCACGTCGGCAATGTTCTTGCCCTTATATTTTACCTCCAGGGTCTCCCGGTTGTAGCGCCGGCCCTTGCAAACCTCGCAGGGTACGTAGACGTCGGGTAAAAAGTGCATTTCAATCTTGATAATGCCGTCCCCGGCACAGGCCTCGCAACGCCCGCCCTTGACGTTGAAACTGAAGCGGCCCGGCTTGTAGCCCCGCATCCGGGCCTCGGGCAGGCTGGCAAAGAGATCCCGGATGTCGTTGAACACCCCGGTATAGGTGGCCGGGTTGGAGCGGGGCGTGCGACCGATGGGGGACTGGTCCACGTTAATCACCTTGTCCAGGTGCCCGGTGCCCCTGATCTCCCGGCAGGCCCCCGGCTGGGTGCGGCTGCCGTGGAGTTCCCGGACCAGGTACCTGTACAGGATTTCATTCACCAGGGTGCTCTTGCCCGAACCGGAAACCCCGGTGACGCAGATGAACACCCCCAGAGGGAAGGTCACGTCTATCTCCTTGAGGTTGTGTTCGGCCGCCCCGATTACCTCAAGCACCTTGCCGTTGGGCTTCCGGCGCACAGCCGGGACGGGGATGAAGCGGCGGCCGCTTAAGTACTGGCCGGTAATGGAGTCGGGGTTATTGAGGATGTCCTCCAGGGTACCCTGGGCCACCACCCTGCCCCCGTGCTCCCCGGCTCCCGGGCCGATGTCGATGATATGGTCCGCCGTACGGATGGTATCCTCGTCGTGTTCCACCACGATCACCGTGTTGCCCAGGTCCCGCAGGTGCAGCAGGGTGTCCAGAAGCCGCTGGTTGTCCCGCTGGTGCAGGCCGATGCTGGGCTCATCAAGGATGTAAAGCACCCCGGTCAGCCCGCTGCCGATCTGGGTGGCCAGGCGGATGCGCTGGGCCTCCCCGCCGGACAGCGTACCCGCCGCCCGGTCCAGGGTGAGGTAGTCCAAACCCACGTTGACCAGAAAACCGAGCCGGGCGTTGATCTCCTTGAGCACCTGCCGGGCAATGAGCCGCTCCCTTTCCGTCAGCTCAAGACGACGGAAAAAATCCAGCGCTTCCTTTACGGAGAGGCGGGTGACTTCCACAATGGAGAGCCCCCCCAGCTTCACCGCCAGGGCCTCGGGCCGCAGGCGGGCTCCGCCGCAGGCCGGGCAGGGGCGGTCGTTCATGTACCGCTCGATTTCCTCCCGGATGTGGGGGGAAGTGGTTTCCCGGTAGCGCCGGGAAAGGTTGTTGATTACCCCCTCAAAGGTGGCCACGTACTGGTGCCGCCGGCCGGAGGCGTCCCGGTAATTGACCAGGATTTTCTCCGTACCGGTGCCGTAAAGGATTTTATCCAGCTGCTCTTCAGTCAGTCCGGCCACCGGGGTGGAAAGGGAAAAGCCGTACTTTTCGGCCAGTGCTTCCAGGCACGCATAGGCGTTGGTACCCTTGAACCAGCCCTCTATGGCCCCATCGGCAATGGATTTGCGCCTGTCGGGAATGACCAGGTCGGGGTCAATCTCCCGCTTCACCCCCAGACCGGTACACACCGGGCAGGCCCCGTAGGGGCTGTTGAAGGAGAACAGCCGGGGGGCTATCTCCGGCAGGCTGATGCCGCATTCCGGGCAGGCAAAGTTCTCGTTGAAGAGCATCTCGGGGCCGTCCACCACGACGGCCAGGGCTACACCCCCGGCCATGCCCAGGGCCGTTTCCAGCGAGTCGGCCAGGCGCCGGGCCACGCCGGGGCGGATGATCACCCGGTCCACCACTACCTCTATGGTATGCTTTTTATTCTTATCCAGCTTGACCCCCTCGGCCAGATCCCTGACCTCGCCGTCCACCCGCACCCGGGAAAAGCCGCTTCTGCGGATTTCCTCCAGCACCTTCTGGTGCTCGCCCTTCTTGCCCCGCACCACCGGGGCCAGGATCTGCAGGCGGGTGCCTTCCGGCAGGGCCGTGAGCTGGTCCACCATCTGTTCCACCGTCTGCCGGGAAATGGGCCTGCCGCAGGACGGGCAGTGGGCCCGGCCCACCCGGGCAAAAATGAGACGCAGGTAGTCGTATATTTCCGTCACCGTCCCCACGGTGGAACGGGGGTTGTGGCTGGTGGTTTTCTGGTCAATGGAGATGGCCGGAGAAAGACCTTCGATGTAGTCCACGTCCGGCTTGTCCATTTGGCCCAGGAACTGACGGGCATAGGCCGACAGGGATTCCACGTAGCGGCGCTGGCCTTCGGCGTAGATGGTGTCGAAGGCCAGGGAAGACTTCCCGGAGCCGGAAAGGCCGGTCAGCACCACCAGCTTTCCCCGGGGAATCTCCACGTCAATATTTTTAAGGTTGTGCACCCGTGCCCCCTTAACGACAATTTTTTCCAGCATAACTCTTCCTCCATATAATGCCCTTTGCCGCACTATAGCGCCACGGAAAAGGGCAAAGGAACCCCTTTGACTGTCCCGGGGATATATTATACAATTGACGGTAGCAAAACAAAAGCCACTCAGGCATATTTGAGCGCAAAGGAGGCCCGGCCATGAGCATCCCCACTCCCCCGGCAGGGAAGATCATCCTCACCTATGAGGATTATCTTGACCTGCCCGACGACGGTAACCGTTATGAAATCCTGGAAGGAGTGCTGCACGTGACGCCCTCCCCCACCACCCGTCACCAGCGGGTTTCCCGCAACCTGCAGCGGATTATTGATGCCCACGTCCTGGAACATGACCTGGGAGAGGTTTTTTATGCCCCCCTGGACGTAATCCTTTCCAATATCAGCATTGCCCAGCCGGACCTTATTTTTGTTTCCCACGCCAGGGCGGAAATTATAACCGAGAAAAATATTGCCGGTGCCCCCGACCTGGTGGTGGAAATTCTCTCTCCCCATACTTCCCGCAGGGACAAAATCACCAAAGCCCACGTGTACGCCCTTTACGGGGTGTGCTATTACTGGCTGGTCGACCCCGACACCACCACGGTGGAAGAGTACCGCCTGGAGGAAGGGGCCTACACCCTGGTCAGCCGGGTCACCGGTAGCGAACCCTTTAAACCGGAAATTTTTCCGGGACTGGCCATAGACCTTTCGAAGGTTTGGGCATGATCTACTCCCCCACCACTTCCCTTATGGGCACCAGGCGCCTGTCGAGGCCCTGGAGCTCCAGCCGCAATTCGATGATCGCATCCCGCAGCTCCGCCGCCTTTTCGAACTCCAGGTGGCGGGCGGCTTCCCGCATTTCCTTTTCCAGGCGGGCAATCAATTGCTTCAGCTCTTTCCTGGTCCGCTTCTTCGGCCGGGGCTTATCCTTGGCCTGGTACGCGGCCTTTGGCTCCGCCACCCGCGTGGCCTCAATCACGTCCCGCACCCCCTTGACCACCGTGCGGGGGATGATGCCGTGTTTTTCGTTGTATTCCATCTGGATGCGGCGCCGGCGTTCCGTTTCCTTGATCGCCCGGTCCATGGATTCGGTAATGCGGTCGGCATAGAGGATCACCTTGCCCTCCGCGTTGCGGGCGGCCCGGCCGATGGTCTGGATCAGGGAGCGCTCCGACCGCAGGTAACCCTCCTTGTCGGCATCCAGGATGGCCACCAGGCTGACCTCGGGCAGGTCCAGGCCCTCCCGCAAAAGGTTGATCCCCACCAGCACGTCGAAGACCCCCAGGCGCAGGTCCCGGACAATTTCCATGCGCTCGATGGCGTTGATCTCCGAGTGCATGTAGCGCACCCTGATGCCCAGCTCCCGCAGGTAGCCGGTGAGATCCTCCGCCATTTTCTTGGTCAGGGTGGTCACCAGCACCCGCTGGTTTTTGGCCACCCGCTGCCGGATCTCCGCCACCAGGTCGTCGATCTGACCCCTGGTGGGCCGCACCGACAGCTCGGGATCCACCAGCCCCGTGGGCCGGATGATCTGCTCCACCACCTGGCTGCTGTGCTCCAGTTCATAGGGGCCGGGGGTGGCGGAGACGAAGATGACCTGGTTGATCTTCCGCTCGAACTCCTCAAACTTGAGGGGCCGGTTGTCAAAGGCCGAGGGCAGGCGGAAGCCGTATTCCACCAGGGCCGCCTTGCGGGAGCGGTCGCCCTCGTACATCCCCCGCACCTGGGGCACGGCCACGTGGGATTCGTCAATGAAGAGCAGGAAGTCCTGGGGGAAGTAGTCCAGCAGGGTATAGGGGGGCTCCCCGGGGGCCCTGCCCGTCAGGTGGCGGGAGTAGTTCTCAATGCCCTTGCAGTAACCCATCTCCCGCATCATCTCGATGTCATACCGGGTCCGCTGCTCCAGCCGCTGGGCCTCCAGCAGCTTGCCCTGCTTCCGCAGCTCGGCCAGCCTTTCTTCCAGTTCGGCCTCAATGGCCGCAATGGCCCTTTCCATGCGGGGCCGGGAAACGGTGTAATGGCTGGCCGGGAAGATGGACACGTGCTGGCGCTCCCCGATAATCTCCCCGGTGAGCACGTCGAACTCCAGCAGGCGCTCGATTTCGTCCCCAAAGAAATCGATGCGGATGGCCCTTTCGGTGTAGGAGGCGGGGAAGACCTCCACCACATCCCCCAGCACCCGGAATTTCCCCCGGGTGAAGTTCACGTCGTTGCGCTCGTACTGGATCTCCACCAGCTTGCGCAACACCGCATCCCGGTCATAGGTACCCCCCTTGCGCAAGGAGAGCACCAGGGTGCGGTATTCCTCGGGGTCACCCAAACCGTAGATGCAGGATACGCTGGCCACGATGATCACATCCCGCCGCTCAAAAAGGGCGCAGGTGGCCGAGTGGCGCAGCTTATCAATCTCGTCGTTGATGGAGGAATCCTTTTCGATATAGGTATCCGTCTGCGGAATATACGCTTCCGGCTGGTAGTAATCATAATAGCTGATAAAGTATTCCACCGCGTTCTCGGGAAAGAACTCCCGGAACTCGCTGCAGAGCTGGGCGGCCAGGGTTTTGTTGGGGGCCAGCACCAGGGTGGGGCGCTGCACCGCCTGGATTACCTGGGCCATGGTATAGGTCTTCCCGGAACCGGTGACCCCTAAAAGGGTTTGCATGGGGTAGCCCTTTTGCAGCCCTTCCACCAGCCGGGCAATGGCCCTGGGCTGGTCGCCCCGGGGCTGGAAATCCGATTTCAGTTTGAAAGGACGTTCCTGGAAAGCCAATTTCCCCACCCCACTTCTTCTATGATTCTATCCTCCTTTTAATTGCCTGTCAATGCGGCCGGAGCCAGTTCCAGGCAAACCATACAATTTCCGCCACAGCACGGGCGGGCAGAGATTCTTCAACCGGACCTCTGCAAAGCGCTCCCTGCCGCTGAAAGCTCCGGGAGGGTAATCCCGCAGGCGGGGCCGGGGCCGGCGGCCTTCGTGGATCACCGGCGGCCGGCCGCAGCGCCGGCCCTCCATCAACCAGTGCCGGACCAGTTCGTCCATGCCGGCATTCACCACCAGGCTCCTGAGTTCCTTAGCCTGCCGGGTGGCCCGGCGGCAGATGTAGGTCTGGCACACCAGGGGGCGAAGGTGATAAATGGAGCAGCGACCCCGCCGGGCATCAAGGAAAATGCAGGAACCATCGGATTTAAATCCCAGACTGATATCTACCACCGGACCTTCCACATAAACATAACCGTACTGCTGCAGGAAGGATGACAGGGCCGCGGGCAGGCCCTTAAACTGCCGCCCGAACCGGCCGTCCCGCAAAAAGGCCGCCACATCGGGGTAGGTAAGGGGGACCCTCTCCCAGCAGCAGGCGGTGCAGCCGTTGCAGGGAGGACAGTGTTCCCGGATAAAATCGTTTAAGGCATCCAGGTAATCCTGCACCGTGGCGCCTTCGTCAATTATCTGCACATCATAGGCCGGTTCTCCGCCCAGAAGGCAGTGGCTGACCTCTACTTTCAAAGGGGTTCTCCTCCCGTTAAGCAACCAGATAACCAGATTGCCCTGTAACGAGATATTATACTATATTTTGCGGTCCGGGTGCAAAAAACCATCTCCCCGGGGAACAGGAGATGGTCTTTTTTTTCAAAGACAATGCCGCTATCCTCAGGTACCAGCGCCGCCGGGACCACCGCCACCACCGGCTCCACCGCCTCCCCCGCCGGCACCACCGGCGCCTCCGCCACCGGCCTGGGAGGGCATCTGCTGTGGAGCGGCCCGGCCGCCCTCCACACTTTCAATACGTTGTACTTCGCCCTGGATCTGCACCTCCACCGTTTTTCCCTCGCGGGTGGTAATGCGCAAAGTAGTCCGGGGCTTTTGTTTACCCCCACCGGCCTGGCCGCTCTGCTGGCTGCCCTGATCGGGAGAACTACCCCCCTGGTCGCTCCCTCCAGTTTGGCTTTCGCTCTGGCCCTGGCCGCCGTCCTGCTTCTGGACCACTTCCTTTCCCCAGCGCTCCTGCAGCAAATAGGCGTTGGCGGACTGAATCAACCGCACGGGTACAATGCGGGCCGGAATGCTGTAGTCGCCACTGGTCACCCGGGTGTCGAACTGCCAGTGTCCCGTTTTGGCCAGGCCGACCGCCGCGTCCAGGGCGTACTGCCCCAGCAAATCGGGCCTGGTATCCACTTCCCCGTCATGCTCGCCAGCCAGCAGCGCCCGGGAAGACTCTTTATCTGCCCCTACCCCTGCTGTGAGCACGCGGTTGTCCAAACCCGCCGCCTTCAAGACCTCCACCGCGGCCATGGCCAGCCGGCTGTCACTGGCCAAAATTACATCTATTTTATTATTGAATTTAATCAGGGCCTGCTGCACGGCGAGTGAGGCCATGGCCGGTTCATTTCCCGGCTGCCGGGTCTCTTCCACCACCCGCACCTGGGGGTTCCCCTCAAGCGCTTCCCGGACCGCAGCCACAATTTCCCGGGCGGCGTTATCCCGGAGATCGCCGGCCAGGATCATTACGTTGAGGGGGCGCCTGGAAGGCAGCTGCATGCCCGGCATGGTCATCCGGGCAGCACTCTGCCCCTGACCGCCACCTCCGGCCCGGTCACCCCCCCGGCCCTGCCCGCCGTTCTGGCCGCCCGACTGGCCCTGGCCCTGGCCGCTGGAGGAAGCGCCCGTCCCGGCAGGCATACCGGCGGCCTGTTTCAGGGCCTCGTCAATGAACCGGGCCTGCAGTTCTCCCGCCCTGGCATGGTCGGAGGCCACATAGGCGTCCACCGGTGTGTCGGCGGGTAACGTTTCCAGCGCCACGACCTTTATATTATTCTGCACCAGCTGCTGCACAAGACGGGGGGCCTGGCCGGGATCCACCGCCTGCAGTACCACGACTTTAATCCGCCGTCCGGCAAGCTGCTGCAGCTGTTTTTCCTGCTGCGCGGGATCGTTTTTCGCATCCAGCCAGATGATATCCACCTTTTCCTCATGCTTACGCCGGTTCATCACCTGCTTGATGATCTGGTTGCCGTCCCGCTGCATATCGGCCAGGCTGACGGCAATCCGCAGCTGGGGGGTCATTTGCTGCTGTTCACCCCGCCCGGGACATCCGGTTAACATCAGCAAGGCGGCCAGGAAAATGAGCAGCCACCCGGCGCACCGGCCCCTCATTCTTACCCCCCCTGCAGTGAAAGTTCTAATACGTTACAACATTTGAACCCGAAATTGCCTCGCGTGGAATGCATCCTTAAAGCGTATTATGCTTACGTGCTGCCGGAAATATAATTGATTATCGGGCTTTTTGCGTTCAACAAAATAAGCCCTTCTACAGGGGGCAGAAGGCTCATAACCATAGGTTATGGGAGGTGGTCCCCTTTGAATAAACTGCCGGCTCTCTGGAAATCACTGCTCAGGAGCTTTTTAAGATGGATGGGATCGTTTTGCCAGCGCCGGATGCCGACCCTGGTGGAAATCATAGATGAGGCCCGCCGGGACTGGCAGGAAGCCATAAGGGAATTTCACCTGGTGGATAATGAAATGATTGATTATGTAATTTTCAAGATTAATACCGCGGAGCGGAGGTTTATCGCGCTTTTACTCCAGGCCCGGCGCACGGGAGTTACCGCCTGGCCCCCGGACCTGCCGGGACCCGTCAGAACCACCAGCGGATACTGACGCATACCTACCCGGGACGGCCCAGCACTCACCCAGCACTCACTGGTAAAACACTTCTTTCGAAGTAGCGTTGCAGGCACATGAGCAATAGCTATTCCAAAGAGAAAGGTGTTCCAGTGAGTGCTGGGCTGGGTCGCTCCGTGCTACGGGCCGGACGAAATATCGGCTTACCTACCCTTACCTGTCGTTTTGCACGCGCTCGCTCCGTTCGCCTCGCAGGCCAAACTAGCGCTCGACCTCGGGCTCCGGCGGGGTTCCCGGCCCATTCGGCATCCATGCCTCAGGGGCCGGCCTCGGGCATCCATGCCCTCGGCCCCGCCTCCGCTCTCGGTCTCGCTAAGTTTGGCACCTGCTCGGCTCAAGGTCGCTCGCTCCGTGCAAAACGACAGCCATTTTCATCTTCTGTTTTTTTTTTGCACGGGTAACGGTTGTCCCCCGTCGCTCCGAAGCAATTTCAGCAGTGGGGAGAGTAGTGATTGGGGTCGATCAGCTCCCGGTACCTGGCCACCACCTGTTTAAAGTCTTCCCACGTATCCTTTTTCAAGTTGGGGTTGCGCAGTAAGGCCGCCGGGTGATAGGTGGGCATGATCCAGACCCCGTCTTTTTCCACCCAGCGACCCCGGTCCCTGGTAATGCGCCCCCGGGGGTCCAGCACGGCCTGCAGGGCAGTGGCTCCCAGCAATACCATGATCCGGGGCTGTAAAATACGCAGCTGGGCCTCCAGGTTGGGACGGCAGGCCGCCCGCTCCTCCTCGGTGGGTATCCGGTTGCCGGGAGGCCGGCATTTTACGGTGTTTAATATGTAAACGTGCTCAAAACGCCCGAAACCGCAGGCCTCCAGAATCCTGTCCAGCAACTGGCCGGCTTTTCCCACAAAGGGCCGGCCCAAACGGTCTTCGTCAGCCCCCGGCCCTTCACCGCAGAGCACCACCTTGGCCGCAGGGTTGCCCTCGCCAAAAACCACTCCCCGGCAGCCCGCCCGCAGGCCGCAGCGGTTGCATGTTTTGACCTTTTCCTCCAGGACGGCCATATCGTTTATCCCGGAGAGATCCCACCCGGGATCGCCGAACAGGTTTTCCTGCAACCAGAACAACTCTCTCACCCCGCCAGTGCACACTCTAAGGAAAAGGGGCAGGTTTCACTGCCCCTTTCGCTTTAAGCCTTTGTCATGCTGCTTATTCTTCTTTCTCTAAAATAATGCGGTGATCCACCAGGGCCAGCTCCACAATTTTGGCCTTCACTATTTTGCGCCGCCCGAAGATGTCCTCCAGCAAAATCCCGTCCTCGTGGGGGATCACCCGGTCCACATTTTCTAAAAAGAGTTCTTCTTTGCCGTCCTTACGCAGGTAAGCGTTTGCTTCACACATGCGTTTCACCACCTTTTTTCATAAACGATTATAGCCCCGGTTTCCGGCGAGTGTCAACGGCAAATTATGCCCGGTTTCGAGAACACTATTGCATGAAGGATTAACGCCTGATGCGCCTCCAGAAACCTGCCCACCAGCGCCCCAGGGGGCCAGCGGTGGACAGGTCCATTACCGCTTCCTCAGTGCCTTCGGGCACGGGCAGAAGACCAAAGGGCTGGGTGAAGGAACCGCGGAAGACCACCTCCCGGTGAAAGACCCGTTTTGGCCCGTGCAGGAACTGCACCTCTACCGGACCCCAAAGATTGGCCAGAACCATTTCCAGCTCGGAGCGGGAATTTACCGGATACTGGTTAAGCGACAACACCACATCCCCGGATCGTATCCCCGCCCGCCACGCCGGGCTGTCGGAAACCACGTCCAGCACGCCCACTCCCCGGTCCGGGGGTATAAAGAGGGGGCGCCGCCGAAATTCGACTTTTTTGCCGATATGGATGACCATTTCGTGCCCCAGGGGGGAAAAGAGGGCGGCCAGAAAAGCCAGACCCCGAAAATATTGGGACAGCACCGCCAGCAGGAGCAAACCCAGGCTATAGGTCCCCAGAACGAGGGCCGAGAGGCGGCTCTTCTCCTCCGGGCTGCGGGAAACCGCCAGATCTCCGTAGCCCAACCCGGCCACCAGCGAGATCAAAGTATAAACCAGCTCCGTTGCGTCACCGCTTACCCCAGGTTTGAGCAGGGGCCACCACTCGGGCATGGCCACGCCCTGTTGTGCCGTTGCCGGCCCCACCACAGCCAGGGCAACGATGGGAATGGGCCAGAAGCGCTGTAAAGTGAAACCGCCGACCACCTGCCCGGCGGGTGATTTAAAGTAGACAGGCACGGCTCCCAGGTGACCGCTGGCCAGAATCAGCACGCTCTCCACCATATGTAAAACGGCCACTAAAGCCAGCACCTGGGCAATGTTCAGCTCCGGAAAACCAAAAAGGAGGTTGCAGAGCGCCAGCACCCCTCCTGCATAGGCAAAACAAAGAAACCGGGCATCGATGAGCATCAGTAAAATAGCCACCGGCCAGAGGTAAATCAGGCCGGAACCGGACAGGGAGAGCCCGATCAGTACCATTAAAAAACTGCCCATAAAACCGCCCAGAAGACCGTATACCGTGGCGGTCAGGGTATCACGCCACACCCCGCCGGTACCCGGCAGGCCAAAAAATTCCCTCCTGGTGGCGGCCATGCGCCGGTACTGCAGGGCCACCAGCAGCACCACCACCCAGAACAGGGGTTCGGAAAGCACACTGGCCAGGGTGGCAAGGATCAGCGGTAATACCTGGTTGAAGGGGAACACTTTTTCACCCCACTCTTTCAGGTACTGTCGCCTGCACCCGGGTTTAAGACAGCACCTTTAAATATTATCTCCTTTCTCACGCAGCCCTGGCCATCTTGCTTTGCAGAATTTCAATGGCCCTTTCCATTTGCAGATCTACTTCCGCCTGGGGCTCCTGTTCCACCACCACGTCCGGGGTTATGCCTTTTTTATGGATGTCATGCCGCGAAGGGGTCAGGTAACGGGCAGTGGTTAGTTTCAAACCGGCACCGTTGTCCAGATCAAACACCGTCTGCACAATGCCCTTGCCGAAGGTTTTTTCCCCCACCAGTGTCCCGGCCCCGGTATCTTTAATCGCTCCGGCCAGAATCTCCGCCGCACTGGCACTGGCCCGGTTGATCAGCACCACCAGCGGCAGGTTAAGGGTGTGGCCCTCGGAGGTATATGTTTCCTCCCGGCCGGAACGGTACTGGATGTAGACCACCGGCCCTTTGGGGACAAAATAGCCCGCCACCTTTACGACCGCGCGCAGTTCACCTCCCGGATTATTCCGCAAATCCAGGAGAAGTGCCCGCATCCCTTCTTTTTGCAGGCGGGAAATGGCGGCCTCCAGTTCCTCGGGCGTTTTTTCATTAAACTGGGTGAGGGAAATGTAACCGATCCCTTTGCCGGGAAGCATTCTACCTTCGACGGTGGGTACGCTGATCTCCTGCCTGACCAGTTTGACTTCCCAGGGGTGGGGCACTCCTTTACGGACAATGGTTAATTCCACCTTCGTGCCCACCGGACCCCGCATCATGCTCACGGCCGTATCCAGGTCCATACCCCGGGCATCCCGGCCGTCGATGCGGGTGATCACATCTCCCTGCCTGATCCCCGCCCGCTGGGCCGGCGTACCCGGGTAGGACCGTACCACCGTCAGGTATTCATCCTTAATGCCCACCAGAATGCCCAGGCCGCCAAAGCTGCCCCGGATTTGCTCCTGCAAGCGGGCATATTCCCCGGGGTCCAGGTAAACTGAATAGGGATCGTTCAAGGACTCGACCAGGCCGCGAATGGCCCCGTCAACAAGCGTAGTGGCGCTCACCGGTTCCAGGTACCTGGTGTGGACCAGGCGAATGACTTCCAGCAGGGTCCCCAGGTGCTTATAGTTACTGGCCAGCACGCCCCCAAAAGCCACGATAATTAAAAAGACCACAACGCCCAGTGCGGCCAGCCAGCGGATCCATCTGTTCCCCGTCCGGTGATAATTTGTCATGCCCACCTTCACACCCACCTGCCTTATCTTTCCTGTACACACGTATTATACTACAACAACGGCACGGTAATTACAACAGTTGCCGGACAAATGAACCGGAAGGGAGCCAGCCCGGAAAAAACAATAAACCGCGGCTCCGGGACAGCCGGAACCACGGCAGGAATCACAGTTACAAATATCCCGCGGGATCCACCGGATTACCGTTGACCATCACGGCAAAATGCAGGTGGGGACCGGTGGACATCCCCGTACTGCCCACCCGGGCAATGGTTTGCCCCTTTTCCACGTCCTGGCCCACAGACACAAGCTGGGCCGAAAGATGGGCGTAAAGGGTGGTTATGCCGCCGCCGTGGTCCAGCATGACCATATTACCGTAACCACTCATGTAGCCGACGTAAATGACCGTCCCTTCCTGGGCGGCCACCACCGGTGTACCCGTAGGAGCCGGAATGTCAATGCCATTATGCATGCGCACATAACCCAGGATGGGGTGGCGGCGGGGGCCAAACCCCGAGGAAATGGACGAGTAACCGGGCACCGGCCAGGTCATCACACCGCTGCCCCGGCGCGCCGAGGGATGGCTGCGGGCCCTTTCCAGGGCGATCTGCCGCAAAATTTCCTGCTCCTGGGCCTTTAACCTTTCCGCCTCTTCCTCATGCCGGCTCAATTCCTGCTGCGCCTGTGCCAGCAGTATTTTTTGCTGCCTCTGCTGCTCCACCAGCTGCTGCCGGGCCGCCTGTTGCTGCCGCAGTAAAGCCACAATGCGGTCCCGTCGCTCTTCCAGGCGGGCCTTCTTTTCGGCCACTTCCTGGCGCCGGGCCGTAAAATCATCCACTATGGCCGCATCCCGGGCCACCACCCGCTTTAAAAGCTCGTACCGGTTGATAAAGTCGCTGAAATCCCTGGCGGCCAGGAGCACTTCCAGGTAATCAATTTCTCCCCACTGGTAGATATCCCGCAGGCGCTGTTTCATCACCTGCCGGCTCTCCTCCAGCTTTGCTTCGGCTTCGGCCAGTTCCTGCCGGGCGCGGTTAACCTCCCGCAGGGCCACCTGCAGGTTTTCATCCAGCTCCCGGATGCGCTGTTCCGCAGCCACAATGGCCCGCTCCGAATCGGCCACCCGGTCGGCGTAGCCGCGCACTTCCTGTTTTGATTCCCGCACCTTTTGTTGCTCCTGGAAAAGCTTTTGCCTGGTCTCTTTTAACTTTTCCTGCAAGCTGGCCCCCTGGGCTGCCCCCACTCCGGCCCCGGACAGGGCCAGAACCAGCCCCAGGGCCACGATCCTGCCGGTAAGACCTTTCAAGCCTTTTCCCCCCAGACAATTAAACATTTAAAAAGCGGTGAATGGATATAGCGCTGCCCAAAGCACCAATAATCAGCCCCAGCCCCACCAGGCCCCCCAGCAGGGAAAACACAACCTGCCCATCGGAAACCAGGGGAATAAAAGGCATGACCCGGGCAAGATGTTCTACCAGCGAAAAGTAACCGGCATATACCAGCACCGCCGCCAGCAAAGACCCCAGCAGGCCCAGGACCATCCCCTCAATTAAAAAGGGGAAACGCACAAACCAGTTGGTGGCCCCCAGGTACTTCATAATCCCTATTTCCCGTCGGCGGGCAAAGACCGACAGGCGAATGGTGGTGGAAATTAAGAATACCGCCGCCGCACCGACCAGGATCATGGCTCCTATTCCGGCCACCCGCACCCAGTGCGTCACCACCACCAATCTCTCCACCACGCCCTGGCCGTAGCGCACATCCTCTACCCCGTCCATGGAGGCAACCTTCCGGGCCACTTCCACCACCTGATCTGCCCGCCAGGCTTTGATCCGGAAGGTGTCGGGCAGGGGATTATCCTCCTCCAGGCCGTCCAGAATCTCTTTGCGCGGGCCGAAGCTGCGGCGCATTTCCTCCAGAGCCTCTTCTTTGGAAATAAACTGCACCTGTACCACGCCGGGAAGGAAGCGGATTTTATCGTTTAACTCCCGGATTTCTTCCTGTTTGAGGCCATCCTTTAAAAAAACGCTGATTTCCAGACTGGATTCCAGTTGATCCGCGAGCCGGTCCGTATTCACCACCAGCAGCAGGGAACAACCTAAAATGAGCAGGGAAATGGTTACCGTCCCCACAGCGGCCAGGGACAGCCAGCTGTTCCGGAAGATGGACAAAAAGGCCTCCCGAAAATAGTAGACGAGGGTTCTAAACCTCATTGCGGTACCCCCCGCCTTCCTCGTCCCGCACAATGCGCCCGGATTCCAGGGCCACCACCCGTTTTTTCATGGCATCCACAATATCCCGGGCGTGGGTAACCATTAGAATGGTGGTTCCGTTATTGTTTATTTTTTGAAACAGCTCCATCAACTCCCAGGAAGTTTCCGGATCCAGGTTGCCGGTGGGCTCGTCGGCAATGAGCAGTACGGGGTTGTTCACAATGGCCCGGGCAATACCCACCCGCTGCTGTTCCCCGCCGGAAAGCTGCGCGGGCAGCACACCGGCCTTACCCTCAAGGCCCACCAGTTTGAGCACCTCCGGGACACGCCTTTTAATTTCCCGGGAGGAGGCCCCGGTTACCTCCAGGGCAAAGGCCACGTTCTCAAAAACCGTCTTTTGGGGCAGCAAACGGAAATCCTGAAACACCATCCCGATCTTGCGGCGCAGGTAGGGTACCTCCCGGGACCGCAGGCGGGCCACGTTCTTGCCGTTAAACAGGACCTGCCCCCGGGTGGGCAGTTCTTCCCGGAAAATCAGCCTGGTCAGGGTAGTCTTGCCCGCCCCGCTGGGGCCTACAAGAAAGAGGAACTCACCTTTTCTAATATGCAGGTTCACATTATCCAGGGCTTTAACCCCGTTGGGGTAGATTTTAGTCACACCGTAAAAACGGATCATCATCCCACCTCAGTTACGTCAAAAACCATGCTGTACAAACCTTTTCCGGTATACACTTCGACAATCTCTCCAGAAATCCTCTTAAAAAACCAGAAAAAAGCAGGCAACCCCTCCCGGAAAGAGAGGGGTTGCATAAATTGTAATATTTTACCTCCTGCCTTTCTTTGTTACTGCTTCCCGCACTCTGGCCGCCAGGTGGGCGGCCGTAAGACCGTATTTTTCCAGGAGCTCCCCGGGCTTGCCCGATTCACCAAAAACATCGGGCAGCCCCACCCGGTAGACGGGCACGGGATGGCAGGCACAGACGGCTTCCGCCACCGCCCCGCCCAGGCCGCCGATGACGGAATGCTCCTCGGCGGTAACGATGACCCCCGTCTCACGGGCGGCCGCAATCACCGCCTCCTCATCCAGCGGCTTGATGGTGTGCATGTTGACCACCCGCACCCCTATGCCCTCCTGCTCCAGCAGGCCGGCGGCTTCCAGGGCGGTGGCCACCATAATCCCGGTGGCAATAATGGTGGCGTCATCCCCTTCCCGCATAACTACCGCCCGGCCGGGCTCGAAATGAAAATCGTCCCCGTGTAGCACGGGCACTCCCGGCCGTCCCAGGCGGATGTAAACCGGGCCCTGGATTTGCGCCGCCGCCCGCACCGCCGCCCGGGTTTCCACCGCATCGGCGGGGACGAGCACGGTCATGTTGGGCAGGGACCGCATCAGGGCGATGTCCTCCACCGACTGGTGGGAGCCGCCGTCCTCCCCTACGGTGATGCCGGCGTGACTGGCGGCAATCTTGACGTTGAGCCGCGAGTAGGCCACGCTGTTGCGAATTATCTCAAAGGCCCTGCCGGTGGCAAAGATGGCAAAGGTGCTGCAAAAGGGAATTTTTCCGGCGGCGGCCAGGCCGGCGGCCGTTCCAATCATGTTTTGTTCGGCTATGCCCATATCGAAAAAGCGTTCCGGGAAGTGCTTTGCGAACTCAATGGTTTTGGTGGACTTGGCCAGGTCCGCGTCCAGCACCACCACGTCGGGGTTTTCCCGCCCCAACTCCACCAGAGCCTTTCCGTAGGCATCCCGGGTGGCGATCTTTTTCATCAGTAAATACCCCCTTTTCAAGCCAGTTCGGCCAGGGCCCGTTCCACTTCATCGGGCTTGGGGGCCACGCCGTGCCATTCCACCATGTTCTCCATAAAGGATACCCCCTTGCCTTTCACCGTTTCGGCCACAATCATCTGGGGTTTACCCCGTACGGCCCGGGCCTTTTCCACCGCCTGGAGAATTTCTTCCATGCTGTGGCCGTCAATCACCTGCACGTCCCAGCCAAAGGCGCGCCATTTCTCGGCCACCGGCTCCACGGACATCACCCTGGCAACGGGCCCGTCAATCTGCAGGCCATTATGGTCCAGAAAGGCGGTCACGTTGTCCAGCCGGTAGTGGGCCGCCGCCATGGCCGCCTCCCAGACCATGCCTTCCTGAATCTCCCCATCGCCCAGAAGAACGTAAACGCGGTAGTCCCGGCCGTCAAGCCTGGCCGCCAGGGCCATCCCGTTGGCACAGGCCAACCCCTGGCCCAGTGAACCGGTGGACATCTCCACCCCCGGCAATTTCTTCATGTCCGGGTGTCCCTGCAGGGGGCTGCCCAGGCGGCGCAGGGTGAGGAGATCCTCCACCGAAAAAAATCCCCTTTCCGCCAGGGCCGCATAGAGCACCGGCGCGGCATGCCCTTTGGAAAGGACAAAGCGGTCCCGGTCGGGCCAGCGGGGATTTTGGGGATCAATGCGCATTACCTCGAAGTAGAGGGCGGTGACAATATCGGCACTGGACAAAGATCCTCCGGGATGGCCCGAACCGGCAGCGCCGGTCATGCGGATGATGTGCCGGCGGATTTTCCGGGCCTTCTCTTCCAGCCTTTTAATTTTTTCCCCATCCATCCTGAACACTCCCTGGACAAAAATTTTTATGTTAATAAAATCATGATTCCCGCCACTGTTTGAATCCTTCTCCCAGCACTTCGTGCACGTCGGCCAGGATGACAAAGGCCTCCCGGTCCACCTTGTAGATCAGATCCTTTAAACGGGTCACCTCGGAGCGGTTCACCACCACCAGCAGGACATCCCTCTCCATACCGGTGTACATTCCCCGGCCCTTTAAGGCGGTGGCGCCGCGGTTGAGCTCCCGCAGCACCGCGGCCGCAATTTCATCCTTCTTTTGGGAAATGATGAAAAAGGCCTTGGTGTAGCTGATCCCCTCCTGCACCAGGTCGATAAGCCAGGCGGTAACAAAAATGGTGATCAGGGCGTACATGGCCAGCTCCCAGGAGTCAAAAGTAAACCCTGCAATAAGCACTACTATGCCGTCCACCAGGAAAAGGAGCTGGCCCACGTTGGCGCCGGTGTAGGTGCGCAAAACAGCGGCGGCCAGGTCTGTGCCGCCGGTAGTGCCCCGGTAGCGAAAAACCAGACCCAGCCCCAGGCCGGTGAGCACCCCGCCGAAAATGCTGGCCAGCAGGGGATCGTGGGTGGGCACGGGGAGATAGGGAGCCAGCGCGTCCACCACCAGGGACAGGCTGATGGTGCCGTAAAGGGAGCGAAAGCCAAATCTCAGACCCAGCCGGTAAATACCCATGGCAAAAAGGGGGACGTTCAACGCCAGCATGGTCATCCCCACGGGAGCACCGGTGAGGTAGTGGAAGACTGTAGCCAGGCCGCTTACTCCCCCGGCGGCAATCTTATTTGGCACCAGGAAGAGATCCAGCCCAAGGGCGGTAAGGGCCACCCCCAGCGTTACTCCCAAAAATTCGCTAAAAATGGCCATGGGAGAATTACCATCTCCAGTAAAAAATGAAATAGGGCCGGTTTAACGCCAAAACAGACCAGGATTATGTTAACCAGAATAAGGCGGCCCTATCAAAAACACAGGATATAATTATTCTCACTCTGGCAACAGAATCCTGCATGGAGCAACAAAAAGTTCAGGGTTTTTCAGGATTTCCTCCCTTGCTCACGAACCTGTTGCCGGCTGTCTCAGGTAAATTCTGGGTCGTAAGTGCGGATACCTTAAATGGAGGCGGGAAATATAGACTGAGGATCCCCCGAACTTTCCCCCTGTTGTAAAGATTGCGCGTTTTGATCATAAAAACACCTCCCGGCAGTAGGTTGGCCTGCCGGAGAGGTTATTATTTGTTGTTCTTAAAGTTCCTGGTTTCTTAAGGCAAAAGTTTCGCCAATCTTTGTGAAATTTTCGCCTTTTCTTCGTTCAGCGCCGGGCTATAAAAACAACAATTCGGCCCCGGTTTGTTGAAAAGTTTAATCAAAAAAATTTATTATTCTATACATCAATTATTCTATACATCAATCATAAATCATACGAGGGGGGAATAAAATGCCCGAACGGCTGGCCAAAGACATTATGGTCCCCATTTCTAACTACGCCACCGTTAATGCCGACGACAGTTTAAAGCATGCCCTGGAGGTGTTTGGAAACGCCATCCCCAGGGGTTACCGCACTTTAATCGTTCTGGATGATCACGGCAACATAGCGGGCTTTTTAACTACCAGAACAATCTTGAAGGCTCTGGCTGCCTATGGCGTTGAAGAAGACATCTGGTCTGCGGACAGTTGGGGAACCTTCTTTGTGCGCATTGAAAGGGAGTGGCTGAAGAATACGAAGGTGAAAAAGGTAATGCGGCCCGTCGTACAGGTTTTTGTTGACGAAAACACCCCGATTCAAGAAGTGGCACGCGTTATTCTGGCCAACCAGGTAAACCATATTCCCGTTCTCAACAAGGAGCGCAAGGTCGTGGGGGTTGTCCGGACCATAGATATACTTGATGTCCTGGCCAATTTTTTAAAAAATTAGTGCTTCCCCGTTCGGAAGCACCCTGAATAAAATCTCCACGCGTTAACCGGCGGGTCTTCCCGCCCGGAATTCTGTAAAAGAAAACCGGGTACGTCCCCCCGGTTCCACCATATTTTCTTGCGACTTTACGCTAGGCGAAAAACGCTCACCGCCACATTCAGGCTTTCTGCCCGCCTGGCTAACTCCTGTGCCAGCAAAGATGTCTGCCGGACGGCGTTTTCAATGTCCGGGGCGGCACTGCCGAGTTGCTGGCTGTTCCTGTTGAACTGCTCGACAATCTGAGCCACATCGCGGGTGACCTTTTTGTTTATTTTTAATGGTTGCCGGCTTATAAAATTTGCCTCTCTTCCAGCGCTCCCTCCTCCACCGCCCGGGCAAACCGCCGGGCCACTTCCGGGTCGAACTGGGATTTCCCGCAGCGCCGCAGCTCCTCAAGGGCGGCCGGGAGGGAAAGGGCCCGGCGGTAGGGCCGGTCCACAATCATGGCGTCAAAGGCGTCGGCCACGCTGACAATGCGGGCAGGGAAGGGGATTTTTTCACCCTTCAGGCCCGCCGGGTAGCCGGTTCCGTCATAGCGCTCGTGGTGGTGCCGCACGATCTCGATTACCGGCGCGGGAAGGGAAAAGGGCGCCAGAATCCCCACCCCGTGCTGCGGGTGTTTTTTCACCTCCTCCCATTCTTCCGGCGTCAGGGGGCCTTCTTTGGTGAGAATTTCCGGGGGGACGCACACCTTGCCTATGTCGTGGAGTACGGCTCCAATGCGCAGCATCCGCGCCTCGTCAGGGGAGAGGCCCATCTCCCGGGCGATTATTTGCGTGTACCTGACCACCCGCTCGGAGTGATAATAGGTATACTGGTCCCGCATGTGGAGAAAAAGCAGGTTTGTGCGCACGGCCACCAGCAGGGCTTCCCGCTGTTCCCCCTGCATGGCCTGCTTGATCTCGGAGAGGGCGCTGTGGTAAAGCTCCACCCGGTTGCGGGTGCCCAGCTTGGCCGCATAGAGGGCCTCGTCGGCGGCTTTAATTAAAAGACCCGCGGAGTCCGTCCCCGTAGAGGTGGTATCGGCCACCCCGATGGAGGCGGTCAGGCAGCGCCCGGGCAGCACCTCCCTCCCCGGAAAGGGATGCGCGGCGATTTCCCGGCGCAGCCGTTCGGCAAGCTGGTAGGCACTGGCCCCGTCGGTGCCGGGTAAAACCACGGCAAACTCATCGCCGCCGTACCTGGCCACCAGGTCCTGCGCGCGCACGTTCTTTTCCAGCAACCGGGCAAAGTCCTGCAGGAGCCTGTCGCCGGCGGGGTGACCCAGGGTATCGTTGTAGATTTTAAAGTGGTCCAGGTCGAGCATCAAAAAGGCGAGGGGCTGGTTTTCGTTCCGGGCTTTTTTCACCAGTACCCCCAGGTGTTCCACCAGCGCCCCGTGGTTCAACAGCCCGGTGAGGGGATCACGCCGGGCCATCTCTTTTAAGGCGGCTTTTTCCTGCTCGGCCTTCTGCCGCTCCCTCCACTGGGCCGTGACGTCCCTCAACACGGCCACGCCGCCCCGCACCCGGTTCTCCCGGTCCTTCAGGAGGATGACGTCCACGGAAAAACACTTCGGACACCCGTCGGCAGTCTGCCACAGCACTTCCCGCCCGATCACCTCTTCGCCCCTCCTGATGCGGCGGGCCAGAAGCGCCCCCGTCGGCCCCGCGTCTTCCAGGGGAAGACCGGTGAGTTCCCCGGGGGTTTTCCCCGCCAGCCCGGCAAAGACCGGGTTGACCAGGGCTACTCTGCCCTGCCGGTCGCCCACCAGCACGGCGTTGCGGGTGCACCTGACCACCAGTTGGTTTAACTCCATCTGGCGCGAAAGCCACATCCACAACAGGCCCACCACGGCCCCGCTCAGTAAAAAGGCAGCCCCGCTGGTGGCCGCCACCACGCCGAAGAGGCGCCGGAAGTCCCTCCCGACAAGGACAACCTCCTCCTCAAGCCTGCGGCGCTGGAAGGCGTCATTTTCCCGGGCCAGTTCCACCAGCTCCCCACGGACCGGAACCCGCACCCCCGGGGGCAGGGAAAGGAACCTGTCCACCGCTTCGGCCAGGCGGCGGGAGAGTTCCCGGCCCCGGGGGGGGTGCGGGTCAACTCCGCCAGGCGCCGGGCGTAAGACCGCAGCTTGGCTTCTTCTTCCGGCTGCAGGGTGCTGCGGGAGGTGAGCTCCACCAGCCGGACCGACAGCGTCAGTTTCTCCAGCTCAAGTTTGAAACTTTAGCGTCCCATACATTTCCAACGAAGCTGGAAACCCGGTAAAATCAAGGGTCTTAGTTGGCGGAATACTTAAAAATTGCGAAAGTGTAGTGCCACGCCTGTAAATATTTAGTTTTTCTAACCTGCCTTAACATGGTATAATATCTATGCCATGTATGCCAGAACAAAAACTTTCACCAACAAGGACGGCTCAAAAAGAACCTATGTCCAGATAGTCGAAGCCGTCAGGGAGCACGGCAAAGTGCGCCAGAAAGTGGTGGCCAACCTGGGCCGCATCGACGAACTTCAGAAAGGCAGCCTTGACCGGCTCATTGCCAGCCTGGCCAAATTCTCAAAAACGAAATGGATACAGGCCGAAGCTGATAAACTGATGGTTCACAGTGCCAAGGAATGGGGGTTGGATTTAATTTTTCGGCATCTGTGGGAACAACTTGGCCTGGACTTTATCCTGAAACTGTTGATTGTCAATAGAATTGACCCACTATGTGCAAATAAAATTGACCCACTGGAGAACAAAAATAACCAGCATTGCTCCCCCCCCTGATGAGACGAAAATTTTGCCTGGCTCGCTTCGCTCGGCCTTGACAGGAACCGGCAGCAGCCGGTGCAGGAATACACGGGCGAGGCGACGGCGATGGGGAGCATGAAGGGGGTAAGGAACCGCCTCGCTCCAATCCATTGTACCGGCTGCTTCCACCTGTCAAGGCAGGCAAAATTTTCACATTTCAAAGGGGAGCTCAGCTCAAGCTCAAAAGAGCATGAGGAGAGGTCATGGGCTTGCCATTTTAACGGTTGTTTGCTGCTTTTAGCTTGCCTTTAAGCCTGTAGCTTGTCCCGTTGATATAGAATATCCGGGCGTGATGGACAAGCCGGTCAATTATGGCCGCCGCCACCACCTGGTCGGAAAATATCTCCCCCCATTCGTTAAAGTTATAGTTGCTGGTTAAGATAATACTCCCCTTCTCATAGCGCATGGAGACCAGACGGAAGAGAAGGTTGTCCTGCTCTTTGCTCACGGGCATATAGCCAAGCTCATCTATGATCAAAAGGTTAAGCCGGGAATAGCCCCAGCAGCTTGTCCGCCAGGCTACCGTCCCTGGCGCTGAGCATCAATTCTTCCAGCAGCTTCTGGGCAGTAATAAACACCACCCGATATTTGGCCATGCATGCCTTAATGCCCAGGGCTACTGACAGGTGGGTCTTACCGACTCCAGGCGAAGCAGTCACATATTGCACACTATCTTGGAGATATAAAGGTTTACTATCCCTGGCACCCGCTTTTTGGGCAGGAACTTAAGGTATACCGGCATCACAAGGAACAAGGCACCCTGTATTACGTAGTACAACTTTCGGATGGTACCTTCACCCACCTCCCGGCCTGGATGGCCAGTGCAGAGATATGCCAAGGCCTGGAGGTTAGAGGTACACCCCTGGTCTCCCTTAATTCTCTTATAGCCTTATGGAATATTTTACACCCTGGGCAGGAAAACCCCAGTTTTTCCCGAAGTTCTTCTAAGAGAGCAACGGTTGAAGGAGAGGGCTGTGAAGAACAAAGAAACCGCGCACCAACAGGTGTTTCTATTCGGGGAAAAAAGGATCTGGGATCAATTGCCACCAAAGGTACAGGAGAAAACTCTGGCACTGTGTATCCGGATGGTAATGGAGCTGTTTCGGCGGGCCGAAAGGGAGGTGAAAACGGATGAACCCGAAGATCACCTCTGAACATTTAAGCCACCGGGCGGTAGTATATATCCGTCAATCTTCCATGGAACAGGTACGTAACAACCTGGAAAGCCAGCGGCGCCAGTATGCCCTAAGAGATACGGCTTATGAAATGGGCTGGAGAGAGGTTGAGATTATTGATGAAGACCTGGGGCGTTCTGGTGCTTCCTCGCATAACAGGACAGGGTTTTTAAGGCTTGTAGCCGAGGTTTCCATGAAAGAAGTGGGAGCTGTCTTTTGCCTGGAAGCCTCTCGCTTAGCCCGCAATAACCGCGACTGGGCCCAACTGGTAGACATCTGCTCCCTGGTAGGGACCCTCATTATTGACCATGATGGGGTTTACGACCCTCGTCTTTTGAATGACCGGCTGCTCCTGGGCTTAAAAGGAACCATGAGCGAATTTGAATTGGGTTTGATCCGCCAGCGGGCACTGGAGGCTTTAAAAGGGATGGCCCGGCGAGGAGAACTTTTTACCGTGGTCCCTGCTGGCTATATCCGCACCCGGGACAACCGTTTGGAAAAGGACCCTGACCTGCGGGTACAACAAGCCATTAAGCTCGTTTTTACCAAATTCGCCGAGTACGGCAGCGCACGCCAGGTTCTCCTCTGGTTTAGGCAGGAGGGCATCTCTCTTCCGGTTGTCCAGTATGGGTTGGAGGGTCCCGAGACCCAATGGAGGCTGCCAGTTTACAATACAGTGCTCCACATACTGCAAAACCCAATCTATGCTGGGGTATATGCCTACGGCCGCACCAAAACCGTGGTGCGCACGGTAGAAGGTCGGGCCATAAAATTACGGAGTTACCGGGTCCCGCAGGAGGAGTGGGAGGTATTTATTCCCGACCACCATGAAGGGTATATTACCCTGGCCACTTACGAAAGAAACCAAAAGCAGATACAGGAGAATGCTAGCATGAAGGGCACGTGCAGCCGGGGACCTGCTCGTAAGGGGAAAAGTCTTTTGGCCGGCCTGTTGCGCTGCCGTCGCTGCGGCCGGAAACTACATGTAGCCTATTCGGGCCGCCAAGGGAACGTCCCCCGGTATGCCTGCCGTGGAGCGGCCATCAATCATGGAACTGCCAAATGCCTTTCCTTTGGCAGATTGGCTTTAGACCGGGCCGTAGAACAAGAAGTATTAAAGGCCATTAAACCGGAAGCCCTAAGGGCCACCCTGGCCCGCCAGGAGAGGCTTTACAGCAGTGAAACCGAACACCGCCGGGCCAGGGAACTAGCCCTGACCCAGGCCGAATATGAAGCGGAAAGGGCTTTTCGGCAGTACAACGCTACCGAGCCGGAGAACAGGCTAGTGGCAGCGGAATTGGAACGGCGGTGGAACCAGGCGCTAGAAGAAGTAGAGCGCCTTAAAACAGAACTAAAGAAAGCTCCCCAACATTGTCCTGATCCAGGAGAATTCGCTTATCTCCTCGCCTTAGCGGAGGATTTTCCTCGGGTGTGGCACGACCCCGGCACCGACAAAGCCCTGAAGAAACGGATCGTCCGGACCCTCATCGAAGAAATCTTGGTGGATGTAGATGAAGAACAAGCCCTCATTGATGTCGTTATTCATTGGGCCGGGGGATACCACACCACCCTTAAAGTCAAGAAAAACCGCACCGGCCAGCATCAACATTCCACCAGCCGGGAAGTCGTTGAACTGGTGCGGGACCTGGCTCACGTTGCTTCCGATAGAGAGATTGCGCGGATCCTTAACCGGCTAAAGCTTAAAACAGGTAAGGACAATACCTGGACCGAAGGCCGGGTACGGACGCTAAGGAACTACCAGGATATTCCCGCCTATTCCCCGCAGGAACAGGCCCGAACAGGCTGGCTAAACATGGCCCAGGCCGCCGAATACCTGGGGATTAGCCCCATGTCGGTCCGGCGGTTGCTTTCTGCAGGGATAATTCCAGGGAAGCAAATTGTTCCCTATGCGCCGTGGATTATTAGGAAGGAAGATTTGGACACTGAAGAAGTGAAATCTGCGGTTTCAGCCATTAAAGCAGGTAGGCGGTCTCCGCTACCAGAAGATCCGCATCAAATAAAGTTAGATTTTCCAAGCATGTAGCAAGGAGGGGCATTATGTCGTTGGACGGGCGGGCCTAAGAAAATCACGTTTTCTTTTTTCTCAATAAATTCCAAAGAACTTAAGGCGATGATTTCTTTTTCTCGCAATGACGGCTGAAAGCCAAAGTCAAATTCCTCCAGTGTTTTGATGAATGGAAAGCGGGCCTTGTTAATTTTAGTCTTGACTGTTCCATCGTTTTTCCTTTTCAACTCCTCTTCGAAGAGCAGGGAGAGGTATTCTGTATAAGACAGGTTGCTTTGAGACGCCTTTTCTGTAATCTCCCGGTAGTGAGCAAGCATTCCTTTGAGTTTTAATGCCTGCATCTGGCTTTCCAGGTAACTGGTCAGCTTATTGCTCATGAAATTGCCGCCTCGCTTTCATCCAGGGCATAACAGGAAAGGTCACGTTTGATTTTTACCGGCGGCAGATTAAGACTTGCCGGGTCATAATCCAGAGAAAGCGGGGCAATTTCCTTCTTCTCCAGCAGCCTTTTAATACTGTTTTTATGATAAGAGCCAATATTCAGGCATTCTTTTATGGCTGCCGCAATAACTTCAGTGGCATATATGTTTTGATAGCGCAGAATTTCTGCTAAATGCCAGTACAGATTTGCGCCTGTGTGGTTGCGCAGCCCTTCCAGATACATCCGACCAGCTTCGCCAAAAGTGCTGATGAACTTCCCGGCCAGAGCGGAGCGGATTTTGGTTTTCTTTTCCTGGTATTGACGATTGATAGCTTCATGTTCCGGATGAACCGGGCGGCTGGTTTGTTTTTGCAGGTAAAGATCGAACTCGTCCAGCAATGTTCCTGCCTCGTCATATACTTTCATGCGCCGGCCATAGATGATTTCTATCCACACTTTCCTGGTGCAGTAGCGCATGGGTACGGGGTAAAGATTGCCGTCATGGGAAATATAACCGTCATTGCTTACCTTCCTGGGTTCTTTGAATTGCAGTAGAACCGGCTCAATAGAAGGTATTTTTAAAAGATGAGCTTTTTCTTCTTCAAACATTTGCTCTGGTGAGCGGCCCAATTTGCTATGCGGCCTTTGGTTGTATTCATCCTGGAATTCTTTGAGTTTAGCGGCAAACTCACTTAAACTTTTCACCTCCAGGCCACGCAGCAGCTGTTCCTGAACATAGTAAAAGGGCCGTTCCACTTTTCCTTTTGTCCTGGGACGGTAGTTTTCACAGGCCGATGGCTGGATACCATATAGCCCGCAGAATTTCAAAAAATCGTCATTGTAACGGACAATACCGTCCTTCCGGTGGGTGATAACCATTTGCTTACCATTATCCATCACCAGCTCCAGGGCATAGCCGCCAAAAAAGATAAAGGCTTCAATTAGGGCGCGAATTACATCGGCAGTGGTTATGCTCAAAGAGAAGGCGTAATACTTCATCCGGCTGCAAGATAAGACTACTTCGTGGATATATATCTTTATCAGTTTTCCATCAACCGGCAGCAGCCACTCCTTCCAGTCGTACTGCATCTGCTCACCCGGGCCGGTTTCCACCCGGGTGGTGGCTAATTTAGCGGTCTTATCATTTTCTTTAAGTTCTCGCAGATAGCGGTGTACACTGGACAATGAGCCGTTGTAGCCTTTTTGAACCAGTTCTTTGTGTATTCTTGTGCCAATATAACCCTTATTAAGCATGGCCTGGATTTCTTCCCTGTACCGATCCAGTTGTTTATCATACTTCCTGGCTTTAAATTGTGGCGGGTTGGCGTCTTTAAGGTACTTCTTAACGGTATTCCTGGATATACCCAGTGTCCGGGCTATTTTCCTGATGCTGACCCCCTGGGTATGCAGTGCTTTGATGCGTTGCCATTTGTACATGCTTACCACCTCTTTTGCCTCCCCCTCTCGAGGGAGATTTTATCATGAGGTGGGTCAGTTTTATTTGACGATCGGGGGTCAATTCTATTTTACGATCTACACTAACACCATTTCTCCCAGGCATACACCTGCAGCCAACTGGCTGAGGCCGTCTACGCCATGGTGCTGAACCGGATCAGCGACCCGCTTTCCAAACGGGGCGTTAATGAATGGCTCAAAGAAGTTTACCGGCCGTCTTTTGACCAGCTGGAACTGCACCATCTTTACCGTGCCCTTGATTTTCTGGCCGAATATAAAGAGAGGATAGAACTGGACCTTTTTGACAGCACCAGAAACCTGTTCGATCTGGAAGTGGACATGATTTTCTGGGACACCACATCCACATATTTTGAAGGCAGAGGGCCGGAGGAATTGGGTCGTTACGGCCATTCCAAAGATCATCGACCGGACAGAATCCAGGTAATGGTCGGCGTGGTAATGACCCGTGCCGGCATACCTATAGCCCATGAGGTTTTTCCCGGCAATACAGCTGATGTCAACACATTCAGCCAAATTATTGCCGGCGTCCGCGAACGGTTTCAACTGACCCGAGTCGTCTTTGTAGGCGACCGGGGCATGGTCAGCCAGGATATTCTGGAACATTTGGACAAAAATCACATCGAATATATTGTGGGTATGCGCATGCGTAAAGTCAAAGACGTCGGCGAAGTACTCAAAACAGGCGGCAGGTACCGGACCGTCAAAGGAAACCTGAAAGTAAAAGAAGTCTGGTACGATGCTGACCGGTACATCGTTTGCCACAATCCCGTCCAGGCCGAACACGACAAAAAGGCCCGGGAGGAAATGTGCCGGAAGCTGGAAGAACAGCTTATGGTGGGCAACCGTGGTTACCGCCGGTATCTATTGCTTAACAAAGACGCCGTGGTGGGTATAGATCAGGAAGCCCTGAAAGAAGAAGCCCGGTATGACGGCAAGTACGTCCTGCGTACCAACTCTCAACTCAGTACCGAAGAAGTGGCCCTGGCCTATAAAGACCTCTGGCGTGTAGAGCGGGCCTTCCGGGAAATGAAATCCAGTCTGGACCTGCGCCCGGTCTACCACTGGAAAGACAGCCGTGTCCGGGGACACATCATGGTCTGTTTCCTGGCCCTGGTCCTGGAATCGGCCTTACAGAGAAAACTGACAGAAAAAGAAGTTGAACTGGAGTACGTTTACCTGCTCAGGGACCTGCAACAGTTAAAAGCAGTGGAACTCAGTATTGGGGAAGACAAGTACCTATGCCGCACGGAACTGGTAGGCAACGCATATGAAGCATTCAGAGCACTGGGAATCCGGCCACCCCTAAAGGTAGCTGAAATCAAAAACGACGGTAACGGCACCTGCAAACAAAGTGCTCGGACTTCCGATGATTACCACACACCCTCATTATTGTAAAATGAAGGAAATTGTAGTGGTACGTCTTTAATTATTGCCCCGGAGCCCTTGATTTCCGGGAGGTTTTAATTTGAAAGTTTCAAACTTTGATCCAG
>DYEX01000011.1 GCA_020725525.1 Desulfovirgula sp. | reverse complement strand
TTTTTTTTTTTTTTTTTTTAGTATAATCTAGTCAGAGGTGAGTTTTCAATGGACAACCTGTTCACCCGGTCCCTGGAGCACACGCTGGAGCGGGAGGCTCCCCTGGCCGAGCGGATGCGCCCCACCACCCTGGATGAATTCGAGGAGCAGGCTGCCGTTGTGGGCAAGGGCACGCCCTTGCGCCGGGCCATCGAAGCCGACCAGCTGCGTTCCATCATCCTTTGGGGCCCGCCGGGGACGGGGAAAACCACCCTGGCCCGCATCATCGCCCGCATGAGCCGGGCGCATTTCGTCAGTCTCAACGCGGTGATGGCCGGGGTAAACGACATCCGCCGGGTGGTCCAGGAGGCAAGGGACCGGCGGGCCTATTACGGTCAAAAAACAATCCTGTTCATAGATGAAATCCACCGCTTCAATAAGGCCCAGCAGGACGCCCTCCTCCCCTCGGTGGAAAACGGCTTAATTACCTTGATCGGGTCCACCACGGAAAACCCCATGTTTACCGTCAACCGCCCCCTGTTAAGCCGCTCACAGCTCTACCGCCTGGAACCCCTCTCCAATGAAGCCATTTACCGCATCCTGCAGCGGGCCCTTGCCGATAAGGAACGGGGACTGGGGGAATACCGGGTGGAGATTGAACCGGAGGCGTTGCAGCACCTCGTGCGCACGGCTGGCGGGGATGCCCGGGCCGCCCTGAATTTTTTGGAAATGGCGGTGGTGACCACTCCTCCCGATGCAGAAGGCATACGGCGCATTGACCTGGCGGTGGCCGAGCAGACCTGCGGGCGCCAGGTGCTCAAATACGACCGGGAAGATGAACATTACGATGTGGTTTCCGCCTTCATCAAAAGCATGCGGGGCTCCGATCCCCAGGCTACCGTCTACTGGCTGGCACGCCTTCTCTACGCCGGGGAGGATCCAAACTTTATCTGCCGGCGCATGATGATCCATGCCGCCGAGGATGTGGGCCTGGCCGATCCCCGGGCCCTCCTGGTGGCCACGGCGGCGGCCCAGGCCGTGGAGCGGGTGGGAATGCCGGAAGCACGCATCATCATGGCCGAAGCCGCCCTGTATATAGCCAGGGCACCGAAAAGCAATTCCGTGATCCGGGCCATTGACCGGGCCATGGCTGTGGTGGAAAGGGAAAGGTCCCACCCGGTGCCCATGCACCTGCGGGACGCCAGTTATCCCGGTGCTGCCGCCCTGGGTCACGGGAAGGGCTACAAGTACCCCCACGACTACCCCGGCCACCATGTGCCCCAGCAGTACCTTCCTCCGGAATTAACCGGTGCGGTGTTTTACGAGCCTTCCGGGCAGGGGGAGGAGAAAGAGTAATTCTTAGTATTTTGCTCGGTTTTCATTGACACCGCTTGATGAGATATGTTAAAATCATCCCATGAAATCCGAGTAATTTAGTATGATTTGAACATGGATTCATAACCCGGGGGAGGTGACGGTTTGCGCCTGTCCACCAGGGGGCATTATGGTTTGAAGGCCATGTTCGATCTGGCCCAGCATTATGGGACAGAGCCCATACCCTTAAAGAGCGTGGCCGAGAGACAAAGCCTCTCCGAACACTATCTGGAGCAGTTGATTGCCAGGCTCCGCAAGGCCGGTCTGGTCAAAAGTGTCAGGGGAGCCCAGGGAGGGTATATCCTGGCCCGGGAGCCGGAGAAAATCAAGGTGGGAGATATAATCCGGGCCCTGGAGGGACCCATTGCGCCGGTGGAGTGCGTCAAGGAAGTAGATCCAAAGGAATGCGACCAGGCTGATTACTGCATTAGCCGTACCGTTTGGGCCCGTGTGCGGGACAGTATCGCCGGGGTACTGGATTCCATCAGCCTGGCCGATATGTGCCGTGAGGCTGAAAAGATGCATCAAACAAAGGAGCTTTGACCAAAAAGGAGGCCAGTGCATGACCCGTCGAGTCTATTTCGACCACAGTGCCACCACTCCCGTGCACCCGGAAGTGGTGGAGGAAATGTGCCGCTTTTTGAAGGATAATTTCGGCAACCCCACCAGCCTGCACTACTTTGGGCGGGAGGCCCGGAAGGCGATGGAAGAAGCCAGGGAAAAGGTGGCTGCGGCCATTGGCGCCAATCCCGCCGAAATTGTTTTCACCAGCGGCGGTACGGAAGCCGATAACATGGCCATCCATGGAGTGGCCTACACCAACCGCAACCGCGGCAACCACATTATTACTTCCGCCGTGGAACACCATGCCGTCCTCAATACCGTGAAGGCCCTGGGCAAGCAGGGATTTACCGTTACCATTTTGCCGGTAGACCAGTACGGCATGGTCAGCGTGGAAGACGTGGCCGCCGCCATTACCGACAAAACCATTTTAATTACCATCATGCATGCCAACAACGAAGTGGGTACCATCATGCCCATTGCCGAAATCGGGCGCCTGGCCAGGGAAAGGGGCATTATCTTCCATACCGATGCGGTGCAGAGTTTTGGTAAGATTCCCGTCAATGTGGATGAGTTGAATGTGGACCTTTTGACCATCTCCGGCCATAAGATTTATGGTCCCAAAGGCGCTGGCGCCCTTTACATCCGTAAAGGTACCCGCTGGAGACAGACCCTCTTCCATGGCGGTGCCCAGGAGCGCCTGCGCCGTGCCGGAACGGAGAATACCCCCGGTATTATTGGCCTGGGCAAGGCAGCAGAGCTGGCCATCGCCAACATGGAGCAGGAGTCTGCCTGTCTTACCAGGTTACGGGACAAGCTCATACGTGAGGTTACCAGTAAAATAGATCATGTACGCCTTACCGGTCATCCCACCAAACGCCTGCCCAACCATGCCAGCTTCTGTTTTGAGTTTATTGAAGGCGAGTCCATGCTTTTAAGCCTGGACCTGCAGGGCATTGCCGCTTCCAGCGGCTCCGCCTGTACTTCCGGTTCTCTGGAACCGTCCCACGTATTGCTGGCCATGGGCATCCCCCACGAAGTGGCCCACGGTTCCATCCGCATTACTCTGGGCAGGGATAATACAGAAGAAGATATCGACTACTTCCTGGAGGTCATGCCTCCAATTGTGGAAAGGTTGCGGGCCATGTCTCCCCTGGATCAGGAGACGGAATTTGCCCTTTCCGACCGCTGTAACGGTTGCCGGATCAGTCATGCCTGCCGGGCATAGGGGAGGTTAGCAAAGCGATGTATTCCGAAAAGGTAATGGATCATTTTACCAACCCCCGCAATGTGGGAGAAATTGCCGATGCCGACGGCGTGGGCCAGGTGGGCAATCCGGTATGCGGGGATATCATGAAAATCTATATAAAAGTAAAAAATAATATTATCGAGGACATTAAGTTCAAGACTTTTGGCTGCGGGGCGGCCATTGCCACCAGCAGTATGGTTACCGAGCTGGTCAAGGGGAAGACCCTGGAAGAGGCCATGCAGGTGAGCAACAAGCAGGTGGCCGAGGCCCTGGGCGGGCTGCCTCCCCAGAAAATGCACTGTTCCAACCTGGCTGCCGATGCCCTGCATGCGGCCATCCAGGATTATCTCGGCAAAAAGAAGAGTTAATAGGTGAATTGGATGAAGCCAAGGGTTGTTGTGGCCATGAGCGGCGGCGTGGACAGTTCAGTCACCGCCGCCCTTTTGGTTGAAAGGGGCTATGAAGTAGTCGGGGTGACCATGCAAATCTGGGACCCCAATGTAACCGAGGTGGCCGGGGAACATGTGGGCTGTTGTTCCCTGGCCGCCGTTGAGGATGCCCGCCGGGTGGCCGACCGGCTGGGCATACCCTACTACGTGCTCAATTTCCGCGGTGTTTTTGAAGACAGGGTGGTACGTTATTTCTGTGAAGAATACCTGCGGGGGCGGACCCCCAACCCCTGTATTGCTTGCAACCGCTATATTAAATTCGAAAGCCTGCTGCACAAGGCCCGTTCCCTGGGAGCCAGTTATGTGGCCACCGGCCATTATGCCCGGATAGTTTACGATAATGAGCGGCGGCGTTATGTTTTGAAACGGGCGGCCGATGCCCGCAAGGACCAGACCTATGTCCTGTACAACATGACCCAGGAGCAGCTGGCCCATACCCTGATGCCTTTAGGCGACTATACCAAGGAGCAGGTGCGCCGCATGGCGGCGGAAAGAAAACTGCCGGTGGCGGAAAAGCCTGAAAGCCAGGAGATCTGCTTTATTCCCGATAACGATTACCATAAATTTTTAAAAGAACGGGCGGGGGCGGAAATCAAGCCGGGACCTTTCCTCGACCTCCAGGGTAATGTCATTGGACTGCACCGGGGCATACCCTTTTATACCATCGGCCAGCGCCGGGGTTTGGGTATAGCGGCAGGGCAGAGGCTCTATGTGGTGGACATCGACCCCGGGCGCAACGCCGTCGTGCTGGGACCGGAACGGGCCATTTTGGGGGATGAACTGGTGGCCGAAGATAATAATTTTATTCTGGTCGAAAAACTGGCCGAACCAATGGAGGTATCGGCACAGATCCGTTATAACTCCCGGCCGGCACCGGCGGTAATCAGCCCCCTGGAGAACGGCCGGGTGCTGGTTCGTTTTCACAGCCCTCAGCGGGCCATCACTCCCGGTCAGTCGGTGGTTTATTATCAGGGTGAATGCGTTGTCGGCGGGGGCATCATTGCCCGGAGGGGGCAACAATAAAAATTATTTCCAGCTTTTAGGGCTTGTTGCGACAAATGGCGGGCCGTGAGGCGTATTTTTTTTGCCCCGGCCGGGCATAATGCAGGTGTAAAGGATGATACAGGAGGCGAAGTTATTTGAATTGCCCGGTTTGTGGTGGTAAAGCCACCGGGAAAGTGGGCCAGGACCAGTATTACTGCTGGGATTGTTGCGTGGAATACCGCATCAATAAAGAAGGCGTACAGATTTACGAACTGGCTGAAGACGGCAGCCTGGTAGCCTTTGATCCGCATAACGAATTCCTCCTTTAATTTTTCGTCAGGGGGGTGAAGGTGGTGCGTATGGGCTTCTGGCGCGGTGTTATTGCCGGCAGTGTACTGGGAGCGGTGATCGGTGTTCTAATGGCCCCCCCACAGAGAAAACCGGAGCACAGGGGTATTTTCCGCATTGTGCGGGGCACCCGTTCCGGGTCCAGGACTCAACGGATACTCCGGGGAGTAACCGGCAGAGTCAGTGAGATGATCCGCTAAAAGTGAGGAACTTCCTCACTTTTTCTTTTAATGGTTAAAACCAGATCAAAGCCACTCCCTTGACACCGTACAGGCACTTTTTGTATAATTACTCCGAAATATGATGGGCTTCTTTTGCACCGGCTAGGAGCGTTTTTTCTTTGTTAAACGGGAGGTAAAGTGTTGTGACCGGGAAGGAGATCAGGGAAAAATTTCTTAAATTTTTTGAAGCGAGGGGGCACCGCATTCTACCCAGCGCTTCCTTAATTCCCGCCAACGATCCCAGCCTTTTGTGGACGGCGGCGGGGATGGTACCCTTTAAACCTTATTTCACGGGTGCCGCCAAACCGGAGGTGCGGAGGGTAGCCACCTGCCAGAAGTGCCTCCGTACGCCGGATATTGAATCGGTTGGCCGTACGGCCCGGCATCATACCTTCTTTGAGATGCTGGGCAATTTCTCCTTTGGGGATTATTTTAAAGAAAAGGCCATACCCTGGGCCTGGGAGTTCACCACCCGGGTTCTGGGCCTGCCGGAGGAGAAATTGTGGATTTCCATTTACCTGGACGATGACGAGGCCTTTGACATCTGGCACCGGGAGGTGGGTGTTCCGGCCGAACGCATTGTGCGCATGGGTAAGGACACCAACTTCTGGGAAATTGGTGTTGGTCCCTGTGGCCCCTGTTCGGAGATCTACGTTGACCTGGGAGAAGAGCGGGGGTGCGGTTCCGCCGACTGCGGGGTGGGTTGTGACTGTGACCGCTACCTGGAGATCTGGAACCTGGTATTCATTCAGTTTTTCCGGGATGAGGCCGGCAATTATACACCTTTAGCCAGTAAGGGCATTGATACCGGCATGGGCCTGGAGCGGGTGGCTTCCGTGCTGCAGGGAGTGCCCAGCAACTTTGATACCGACCTGTTCCGGGAGGTCATGGATTTTACGGCCAGCCTGGCGGGCGTAAAATACGGTGCCGGCGGCAAAACAGACATGGCCTTGAAGGTGATTGCCGATCACTGCCGGGCGGTGACTTTTGCCATTTCCGACGGGGCCCTGCCTTCCAACGAGGGTCGGGGTTATGTGCTCCGGCGGCTGTTGCGCCGGGCGGTGCGCTTTGGACGGGTACTGGGGCTGCACGAGCCCTTCCTGTATCAGGTAGCCGGGGCGGTAATCAACCAGATGGCCGACGCCTATCCCGAGCTGCCTGTCAATAAAGAACATGTGCTGAAGGTAATTCGCAGTGAAGAAGAGCGTTTCGGGGAAACTCTGGCCCAGGGTACGGAAATTTTGAACCGTCTGGTTCAGGAGGCCAGGGCTTCCGGACGTACGGTCATAGGGGGCGAGGATGCCTTCCGTCTCTACGACACCTACGGTTTCCCCCTGGAGTTAACCCGGGAGATGGCTGCCGAGGAAGGCTTAACTGTAGATGAAGAAGGTTTTTCCCGGGCCATGGAGGAGCAGCGGGAAAGGGCCCGCAGTGCACGCCAGGAAACGGAATACCTTTCGGAGCAGGGTGCTTTTTACCGGTCACTGCGGGATAAGCTGGGGGAAACCCGTTTTGTGGGCTATGATACCCTGGAAGCCCGGGCCAGGGTTCTGGCCTTGCTTAAAGAAGGACGGCTGGTGGATAAGGCAGTTGCCGGTGAGGAGGTGGAGTTCATCCTGGATGTAACTCCCTGTTATGCCGAATCCGGCGGGCAGGTATCCGACCACGCCCGGGTCAGCGCCCCGGAACTCCAGGTGCAGGTCACAGGGGTTTCCCGTCCGGTAGAGGGACTCATTGTTCACCGGGGCAAAGTGCAGAACGGTTTTTTGAAGCAAGACGACAGCGTGCTGGTGGCTGTAGACGGTGAACGCCGTCGCGACACGGCCCGCAATCACTCGGCCACCCACCTGCTGCATAAAGCCCTGAAGGAAGTGCTGGGCCCTCATGTAAACCAGGCCGGTTCTTTAGTGGAGCCCGAGCGCCTGCGTTTTGACTTTACCCATTATGCTCCGGTGTCCGCTGAAGAACTGCACCGGGTCGAGGAAATGGTCAACCAGGTGGTGCTGGAAAACCTCCCGGTCCAGACCTTCATCACCTCCCTGGAAGAGGCGCAGGCCATGGGAGCGGCAGCCCTCTTTGGCGAGAAGTACGGTGAACAGGTCCGCGTGGTGAAGATGGGGGATTTCAGCCTGGAGCTTTGTGGCGGTACCCATGTCCGGTCCACCGCTGAAATCGGGCTTTTCAAGTTAATTAGTGAAAGCAGTGTGGGTGCCGGATTACGCCGGGTGGAGGCCGTAACCGGTGCAGGAGCGTTGCGTTATGTGCGGGCCCGGGAGGAGCAGCTGTCCCGGATCGCGGCCCTGGTGAAGGCTTCAGCGGCTGAAGTGGTGCACCGGGTGGAGTCCCTGGTGAAGGAAGTAAAAGAACTGGAACGGGAAAGCGAAGGGTTGCGTGCCCGGCTGGCCCGTTACGAAGTGCAGAGTTTGCTGGATCAGGTGAAGGACCTGGACGGCGCCAAATTCCTGGCCGCCAGAACTGACGCTCCGGATATGGACAGCCTGCGGGCAATGGTGGACCTGTTGCGGGAACGCCTGGGTTCTGCGGTAATCCTGCTGGCCAGTCCGGTAGGAGGACGGGTCAATCTGGTGGCTGCCGTGACCAGGGATCTGCTGCCCAGGGGCTTGCATGCCGGCAAGCTGATCAAGGAAGTGGCTTCCATTGTTGGTGGAGGCGGCGGCGGGCGGCCGGATATGGCCCAGGCCGGGGGCAAGGATCCCTCCCGTCTCCAGGAGGCGCTGCAGAAGGCCTATGCCGTGGCGGCAGGACAGTTAAGGAACTAAGCGGGCTTTGCCCCGCTTTTTTTGTCGACACCCATGACGCTTTCAAAGCCACCAACAGGGGAGGAAAATGGCCGTCGTTTTGCACGAAGCGACCCAGCACTCACCTTAACCGGGTTCTCTGATAGTAATTACTGCTAACGATATACGGCTTAAGTTGCTGCGCAGGTACCTGGAACCGGTGAGTGCCGGGTGAGTGCTGGGGAACGGAGCGAGCGCGTGCAAACGGCAGGCAGGTGCTATTTTCAGGGCAGTAGTTTATTGACAATAGAGGAAAAAGGGTTGGACCAACGAATATAGATCCTCGAGGGGGTTATATTCTTAAAAAGGGGGGCTTTGGCCGTGAGCAGGGAAACTTCCGAAAATACCGTTATGTTCAAGGTTGAAGCGGAGGAAGTAAACCAGGCGAAGGAAATACTGCTTTCAGTGTATGCCGCGCTGAAGGAAAAGGGATACAATCCGATCAACCAGCTTGTAGGCTATTTATTGTCCGGGGACCCGGCTTATATTACCAGCCACAACAACGCCCGCAGCAAAATCAGGCGGCTGGAACGGGACGAACTCCTGGAAGAGCTGGTGAGAAGCTATTTGAAGGATGCAGAAGCTATTTAAAGGTTTTTAGAAAGAAGGAAACATTTTTGGAGTACCGGGTCCTGGGTCAAACGGGGATAAAAGTGTCCCGCCTTTGTTTCGGTGCCCTTACGGTTGGGCCCCTGCAGGCCGCCCTCCCGGTGGATAAGGGGGCAGCGGTGATCCGCCGGGCACTGGAAGCAGGCGTTAATTTTATTGATACGGCCGAGTGTTACCAGACCTATCCCTATATTTACGAAGCCATCAGGGATTGGCCCGGGGAGGTGGTGATTGCCTCCAAATCCTATGCTTATACCCGGGAGGGAATGCGGCAAAGCCTGGAGGAGGCCTTAAAAACCCTTCAGAGGGATTATATCGATATTTTTCTTCTCCACGAGCAGGAATCGGCCCTGACCATCCGGGGACACTGGGAAGCGGTGGAATATTTATTAAAGGCCAAAAAAGAAGGACTGGTACGAGCCATTGGCATTTCCACCCACAGTGTAGAGGGTGTACGGGCCGCGGCCCGCATAGGTGAATTTGACATCATTCATCCCATTATCAACATAGCGGGCATTGGCATTCAGGGAGGGACGCGGGAGGATATGCTGGCGGCCATTGCCGAGGCGGCCGTCTTCGGCAAAGGTCTTTACGGCATGAAGGCTTTGGGCGGGGGGCATCTCATACCCGGGGCACAGGAAGCCCTGGCCTTTGTTCTCGGTATTCCCCAGCTGGCCAGTGTGGCCGTGGGAATGCGGACGGCGGCGGAAGTTGATTTCAACGTGGCGGTTTTCAACGGGCTGCCGGTTCCCCCGGCATTGCGGGCCATGGTGGGAGGGCAGGAACGCCGTTTGCACATTGAGGAGTGGTGTAACGGTTGCGGGCGTTGCGTGGAAAGATGCGGGGCGGGAGCGCTGTCCCTGGACGGCGGCCGGGCGGTGGTTGATCCCTCGACTTGCCGCTTATGTGGCTATTGTGGCGCAGTTTGTCCGGACTTCTGCATCAAGGTTATCTGAGGCTCATCCATGACCATGGGAAAGAGAGGAATGACTTTTTGAGTTTGCGTATACTGGGACTGGACGTAGGAGAAAAAACCATTGGGGTGGCGGTAAGCGATCCCCTGGGCTGGACGGCGCAAGGAATAGGGGTCGTCCGCCGGAACCGGCCAGAAGGCCACGTAATGGCGGAATTAAAAAAACTGGTTCAGGATTACCAGGTGGAAAAAATAGTGGTGGGCTTGCCCCGTAATATGAACGGTACCCTCGGCAGGCAGGGTCAGATGGTGCTTGATTTTGCCCGCCAGATCAGTGCCGAACTGGGCCTGCCGGTGGAAACATGGGATGAGCGCCTCAGCACCGTCAGTGCGGAAAGGGTTTTACTGGCTGCCGATGTCAGCCGGGCCAGGCGAAAGAAAGTCATTGACAAAATGGCCGCGGCAGTTATCTTGCAGGGCTACCTGGATTCCCGGAATAAAAAGGCCGGAAATGGGGAAAATTAACTATAAGCTTTTTTAATTCTCACGGTTGAGAGCAGGAGAGCAATCGTTGGATTTTGGTCAGGCCGTAGGGCTACCGGTTTCTTGACAAAAAGGTTGCTCTTGATATAGAATAGGCACAACTTGTTAAAAAGAGGTGAGGGGTATGCCCGAACAAGAGCTTGAACTGGAAGAGGTAATCACACTTGTTGATGAAGACGGCCAGGAGCAGGATTTTGAGGTTATCGATATCGTACATCTGGAGGGCTCCAAATACGCCATTTTGCTCCCCCTGGAGGAAACTGGTGACGATGAGGGGGATGATGAGGGCGAGGCCATTATCCTGAAGTTTGAACAGGATGAGGACGGCAACGAAATCCTGGTCGATATTGAAGATGACGAGGAGTGGGAAAAGGTAGCCGATTACTGGGAGGAAATGATAGCCGGTGAGGATTCCTGATTGGGACGGGGCAGCCGGCTGAAGGTGATGAAGAGCTGGGGACAGGGGACACCTGGATCATCCAGCTTTTTTATTTTAAAAATACGTGCGGGACGTTTAAAATCATAGTCGTCAGGCGGAACTTTTTTACCCTTTATGTCGTCTTAAGACTGGGGGGGAGAAAATGAGGACTTATCCGGTGATCATCGGCTTTATCATCGGTGTTTTTCTGGTTGTTGGGGCTGTTGGTGCCGCCTCTGTTTACGGTCGCGAGCAGGTGGTTCCGGGCGTCCGGGCGGGAGGTATAGATCTGTCCGGTATGGACAGGGAGGGGTGCCGGCGGGCGCTGGCTTCCCTGGAAGAAAAACTAAATACCACCCCGCTGGTTTTTCGTTACCGGGACCGCACCTGGGCGTTTTCCCCACCAGAAATTGGCCTGCGCCTCGATACACAGGCCATGATCGCCAGAGCCCTGCAGGCCGGCCGGGAAGAAAACTGGTGGCTGCAGTGGTACAGGCAGTGGCAAATCAAAAGGGAAGGATTTGAGCTCCCGGTCATGGTGGTTCTCAGCCGGGAGAAGTTCAATCAGAAACTAAACGCCCTGGCCGGAGAAATCACCACCCCGCCCCGGGATGCCGCCTTTCGGGTTTTGCCCGATGACCGCATTGAAATCATTCCCGGCCATGACGGCATGAAGGTGGACGAAGAACGGGCTTACCGGGATTTGCTCTCCGCCATTGCTGCCGGTAAAAAACCGGAAATTCAGCTTAACATGGTGCATGTGAAGCCCCAGACCACCACGGAAGAGGTCCAGGCTATGGGGCTTAAAGGTCTTCTAGCTTCCTATACCACCAGCTTTGACGCTTCCTACACCGACCGGGCTTACAACATTCGTGTGGCCGCTGCGGCCCTTGATGGGTTGCTGGTTCCGCCGGGGCAGGAGGTTTCCTTCAATAAAGTGGTCGGGCCCAGGAGTTCGGAAGCCGGCTATAAAAACGCCAAGGTGATTGTCAACAACCAGCTGGTGGATGGCCTTGGGGGAGGAGTGTGCCAGGTAAGCAGCACCCTGTACAATGCAGTCCTGCTGGCCGGCCTGGAGGTGCTGGAGCGCACCAACCATTCCCTGCCCGTCCCCTATGTTCCCATCGGGCGGGATGCCACGGTCGTCTATGGAGCCATTGATTTCCGGTTCCGCAACAACACTGAAAGTTATATTTACATCCGTTCCGCCGTAAATGGAAACCGGCTTACTATTAAAATTTATGGGAATACCGATTACAGGGTGCCGGTGGAGATCCGCACCCGGGTAACGGAGGTTCTGGAGCCCAGGGTGGTGCGGGAACCCGACCCCAATTTAGCACAGGGCGAGCAGGTGGTCAAACAAAAGGGGGCCCGGGGATACCGGGTAGTGACCGAGCGAGTGGTGAGGGAAAACGGCCGGTTGCACACGGAATTACTACCCGGCAGTTTTTATAAACCGGTGAACCAGGTGGTGGCTGTCGGTATCGGAGAACCGGGTGGCGGACCGGTGGTTCCCCCGCCTCCGGCGGACCAGAAACCCCGGACGGATCAGAAACCACCCGGAGCGGGTGATTCCCCTGGAGTGACATCCTCTTCAGGCGGCGAGGATATCAAGCCACCGGAGCAATCCCCGGAGCTTTCAGATGGCGACACCCGGACACCGGAACAGCAATCTCCCGGGGATAATGGACGTGTACCTGATCAGGTCCCCCCGGGCGGTTCCCCGTAATGCGAGCGACGGTAGTCCGTGGTTGCTCCGGCGCCGGGACGACCGGCCGCCCTTTTTCATTTTGAACAATATCTCTAAAGGTTATTGTCCGTTTGTGGGTACCTTTCCCCGTTTTTGAGCCATTGTTTCGATACGGGAATTGATGTATAATGTGGTAATTAAGACAGGCAGGTAGCAAAATGAAGTACTTGCAAAGTGTCTTGAGACAAGAAAAAACGCGGTTGATTGCGGGCGGTATGATCCTTTTAGGGCTCTGTGCAGTTACTTACATTTTCGGTATGCTTTCGCCGGCAGCTTTGGGCGGGGGTCAGACCGTAGTAATAACTGTTCCCCAGTCCGCTTCCAGCAGTGTCATCGGCCGGATTCTACATGAACAGGGACTGGTGCACAGTGCCTGGTTTTTTAACTTTTATACCCGTCTTAAAGGGGTGGACGGGAAGCTCAAGGCGGGTCGCTATACTTTCCATACTGCCCAGTCCCTGCCCGAAATTGTCAACGAACTGGTTAAAGGACCGGCCGGCGACCGTGTTTTCACCGTTCCCGAGGGATTTACCTTAAAGCAGATAGCGGAACTGCTGGAAAGGGAGGGACTGGTAACCCGGCAGGATTTCCTGGCTGCTGCCGCCGGGGACAGGTTTGACTATCCCTTTTTACAGGGGCTCCCCCCGGGGCCCAACCGGCTGGAAGGGTACCTTTTCCCCGATACCTACCGGGTGGGAAGTGATGCCAGCGCCCATGAGATTATTGACCTCATGCTGTCCCGTTTTGCTCAAAAGTTAAAGGAAATGGATTACTACCGGAAGGCAAAGGCCGCTGGTTTGACCCTGCACCAGGCGGTAATCATAGCTTCCATGGTGGAACGGGAGGCCCGGGTGGACCGGGAACGCCCGTTAATAGCCGGCGTTATTTTTAACCGCTTAAAGTTGAACATGCCTTTACAGGTCGATGCCACGGTACAGTATGCCCTGGGCAGTCACAGGGCAAAACTGTACTATAAGGATCTGGAGGTGGATTCCCCCTATAACACATACCTGATCAGGGGTCTTCCTCCAGGCCCCATAGCCTGTCCGGGGGAAGCCTCCCTGCTGGCGGCCGTGCAGCCGGTCAAGACCAGTTACCTGTATTATGTGGCCAGACCTGACGGTACCCATGCTTTTGCCAGTACCCTGGACGAGCATAACGCTAATAAGCGAAAATACATACGCTAAGATAAGGGCAGTAAATGAAGGTGATTCTGGTATGGCTGTTCCGGAACTCCTGGCTCCGGCCGGGGATCTGGAAAAATTGCAGGCAGCCGTGATTTACGGCGCCGATGCCGTTTACCTGGGTGGAAAGCAGTTCGGTCTGCGGGAAAGGGCCGGGAACTTTACCCTGGAGGAAATGGCCCGGGGAGTGGAATACGCCCATGCCCGGGGAGTGAAGGCTTATGTTACGGTGAATATTTTTGCCCACAACCGGGATCTGGATGACCTGCCCGCGTACTTACGGCAACTGGAGGAAATCGGGGTGGATGCTGTGATTGTATCCGATCCCGGCGTGCTGGTTCTGGTCCGGCAAACCACCCCGCGGCTGCCGGTACACCTGAGCACCCAGGCCAATACCACCAACTGGCTGGCCGCCCGTTTCTGGCAGCAACAGGGAGTATCCCGGATTGTCCTGGCCCGGGAGCTTACCCTGGAGGAAATTCGGGAAATTCGCCGGCAGGTGCAGGTGCCTCTGGAAGTTTTTGTCCACGGAGCCATGTGTATCTCCTATTCCGGACGCTGCCTGTTAAGCAACTACATGACCGGGCGGGATGCCAACCGGGGGGACTGTGCCCAGGCCTGCCGCTGGCGCTATGCCCTGGTGGAAGAAAAGCGGCCGGGGGAGTACTTTCCCGTGGAGGAGGGTTGCCGGGGCACCTATATTTTAAGTTCCCGGGACCTCTGTCTTTTGGAATATATTCCCCAGCTGGTGGAGGCCGGAGTTGACAGCTTAAAAATTGAGGGCCGGGTGAAAAGCGTGCATTATGTGGCCACGGTGGTCAGTGTCTACCGCCAGGCCCTGGATGCCTGCCGGGCAGATCCGGCCCGCTTTCAGGTTCAGACACGGTGGCTGGAAGAACTGGGCAAGGTCAGCCACCGGGAATACACATCCGGTTTTTTCACCGGTACGACGGCAAAAGCCGCCCAGGGTGCGGTGGATTCCCTTTACCGCCGGCCCTATACTTTTGTTGGTGTGGTACGGGATTATGACCCCGCCAGGGGGCTGGCCCTGGTGGAACAACGGAACCGTTTTGCCCGGGGTGAAGAGCTGGAGGTGCTGCTTCCCGGCGGACAGACCTTCACCTTTGTAGTGGCCGGCTTATATAATGAAGAAATGGTCTCCATTGATGCGGCCCTCCACCCACGGCAAAAGGTTTTTCTTTCCTTACCACGCCCCGTTCTGCCCTGGAGCCTTTTGCGCCGCCGGGAAAAGGAATAATCATTCATTCACCGGGCCATTCTATTGGATAAAAATGGCGCAGGATGTGGAATTGTGCAGGGAAGGCGATTGGTAATCCTTTTTTCCCTTTTCCTGTTTGGTTTTGCCCTGTTGATTGTCCACCTGGCCGTCATTCAACTGGGCCGGGGGAGTAAGTATGCCTTTTTAGCCCTGGAAAGGGAAACCGAGACGGTAGTTTTGGAAGAGTACCCCCGGGGTGAAATTCTGGACCGCCGGTTGCAACCCCTCACCGGCAGTGTTGATGTCAACCGGGTGGTGGTTTTCCCCCGGTTAATTACGGACAGGCCCGCCGTCATTGCCTCCCTGGCCGGCATTCTGGAGTTACCGGTGAAGAAAATAGAGCCATATTTTAATGGTCCGCCCTGTTATTTGCCCTTTCCCCTTACGCCTGACCAAGCCAGGGCCATCCGGGAGCATCACTGGCCGGGAATATTAGTCCTGCCGGTGCATTTGCGCTACGGCCCCACACCCCTGGCCGCCGGGGTGGTGGGTTATCTGGGACGGGTCCAGTCGAAAGAAGCGCTGGACGTGTTAAGTGTGAGCAGCCGGAAGAGCTACAGTTTGAGCGACTGGGTCGGCCAGGCTGGCCTGGAAAAATATTACGAAGGTGAACTCAAGGCCACCCGGCCCAAAAGTGCCGCGCGGCTCTTTGTTGATGCCGCCGGCAGGCCCATACCGGGATTGGGCCTGGCGGTGGATCTCCGGGCGGTGGACCCGGGACGGCAACACCTGGTTACCACCCTGGACGCCAGGGTCCAGCGGGTGGTGGAGGAAATAATGGACCGGCGGGTGAAAAAAGGGGCAGTGGTGGTGATGGATCCCCATACAGGCGATATTCTGGCCCTGGCCAGCCGCCCCGGTTACGATCCCCGTCCCGATGGCCTGGCCGGGTACATTACTCTGGGCGAGACAGGTACCTTCACCGATCAAACTACGGCCCTGTTTACCCCCGGTTCAGTATTCAAGGTGGTGGTGGCCGCTGCCGCCCTGGCGGAAGGGGTCGTGGAACCGGACAGCCAGTTTCACTGCCGGGGGAGTCTGGACCAGCCGGTGCGGTGCTGGTATGGTCCTGGCCACGGCGACTTAACTTTTCGCCGGGCATTTGCTGAATCATGTAACCCGGTGTTTGCCCGGGTGGGATTAAAACTGGGGGCCGGGAAACTGATCGACTACGCTGGCCGTTTCGGTCTGGATAACCAGACGATTACCGGTTATCCTGTACCCCGGGATGGGCGGCAGAACTGGCAGCTGGTTGCTGCTCCCCATAACCTGGTAAACAGCAGCCTGGGCCAGGGGCCGGTGCTGGCCACTCCGGTACAAATTACGGCCATGATGGGTGTTATCGTTAACGACGGTGTGTATATTCAACCACGTCTGGTGCGGGAGTTGCGCAACGACGCCGATCAGGTGACCCGCTCTTTCCCTACGGGGCCCAATCACAGGGCCATTCCGGCGTCTACTGCCGCCCGGATGAGGGAAATGATGGAACTGGTGACCACTGAAGGTGTCGGCCGACAGGCCTATGTGCCCGGTTACGGCAGTGCCGGCAAGACCGGCTCTGCCCAGGTGGACGGCCGGGGTAAGGTGAATGCCTGGTTTACCGGTTATGCTCCCCTGCACAAACCCCGTTATGTGGTTACGGTTCTGGTGCGGGAAGGCATCAGCGGAGGAGAAACGGCAGCCCCCGTGTTCCGGGAAATTATGGAGAAAATCCTGACCCTGCCGCCGGCCTGAGTGCCGGCGGCTTCAACATTTGTACCTGATGCGTTGACTGCTTAGTGAAGGTATAGTAGGATAAAAGTATAATTTGACTCGGGAGTGTTGGGGATGATTGTCAAGGGGGAAAAAATCCGTGCCCTGCGGGAGGAGCGGGGGTATACATTGCAGGATCTGGCCCGGCGGGCGAATCTTTCCCTATCATATTTGAGCGAAATCGAGCGGGGTTCGAAGCGACCATCTTTAAAAACCATTGAGAAGCTGGCCGCTGCTTTGAATGTACCCAGGGCGCAGCTCATTGAAGGAGATGTTGCGGACAGCGGCCTTTCCCTGGGTGATAAAATTCGCATCATGCGCAGCGAAAAAAACCTTTCCCTGCAGGAACTGGCCAACCGGGCGGGCATCTCCCTGTCTTACTTGAGTGAAATCGAGCGGGGCACCGTTTACCCTGCTTTGAGCACTTTAAAGCGTATTGCCGAGGCACTGGAAGTGCCACCCACTTCCATCATGGGGCAGGAGGGTTCTCTGGGTCACAAGCTGAAGGCCCTCCGGGAAGAATACGGGCTTACCCAGGCCCAGCTGGCCAACCTGGCGGGGGTTACAGCCGGGTTAATTGGCCAGATCGAGCAGGGAAAAGTGCAGCCTTCCCTCAAAACGCTGGAAAAACTGTCCGAGGTGATGGGTGTCTCTCCGTGCTACTTTATTATGGAACCGGGGGCAGTGGATCAGATGCTCAGTCTCATGAACCCCGAGCTGCGCGAGCTGCTCATGCACCCCAACGTGCAGTCGGTGTTGAGCCTGGTATGCAACCTCACCCAGAAAGAGCTCCAGTTTGTCCTGAATTTTATTCAGCTTTTTAAGCGTGCGGATCTATGCTGAAAAGGGAGACGGTTTTGTTCTCAAGCATGTGCCGTTCCCTTTTGCTTTTTCGTCGCTAACGGGGAGCTTGACTGCCTGTTCGCAGTAATGGTAAACTATGGTGAACATATTTATATATATTTTAAGTGGTATATTGAAAACGAAAAAATGTTATAGTAGGACAACAAGGGGAGGCCCCTGCCCTTGCCAGTCTTTGTAGTGAAAGAACTCTGTGCCGGCTGTGGAGCCTGTGCTCACATCTGCCCTTACCGGGCGATAACCGTTGCAGCCAGGCTGGCGACGGTTGACCCTCAGTTATGCCGGGATTGTGAAGAATGCGTTTTTATCTGCCCCAACGGAGCCATAACGGTTGCCTGATGATGAAGTATAAACATATTTGGGGAGGTGTATACAGATGCCCATTTACGACTTCCAGTGCAACAGTTGCGGTCACAAATTTACCGTTCTGGTGGGAATTGATGACCGGGACAAGGTTACCTGTCCCCAGTGTCAGAGCCGGGATGTACGCCAGTTGATTACCGGCTGTGCCGTTCGCATAAAGGGCGGCAGTTGCGGTGGCGGGCAAAGCAGTTTTGGTTCGGCTGGTGGGTGAGGTATTTAATTTCAAGGGCTGGCAGCCCTTCTTAATCCATCAACCAGGATAGGAGTGAAAATTTTATGGCCCTGGAATTGAATGAAAGCAATTTTGACAGCGAAGTTTTACAATCCAGCCTGCCGGTACTGGTGGATTTCTGGGCGCCTTGGTGCGGTCCCTGCCGCAGCATGGCTCCCATCATTGATGAACTGGCCGCCGAATTTGCCGGCCGGGTAAAGGTGGCCAAGGTAAATGTGGATCAAAACCGGGCCCTGGCCGGCCGTTACGGTATCATGAGCATTCCCACGTTAATTATGTTTAAGGCCGGACAGGTGGTCGGCCAGATGGTCGGCTATACTCCCAAGGGGGTCCTTGCTAAAAAGCTTGAAAGCCTGCTGTAGAACGGATTTACCGGCTCGAAAGGGACAGGATATGGTTTAAATTTAAACTCAAAGCCGGAACGGCGGTGACCTGTCCTGCGGGGTGCCTGCCGCAGGAGGGATGGTCACCGCCATTTTTCCCTGCATTTAATGCAACAATTTTTCCAGTTCCCCCCGGTTGAACCCCACCACCACCCGTTCTCCCACGGTAATGGTGGGCACGGCCAGGCGGCCGGTTTTGCGTACCATTTCACTGCGGGCCATTTCGTCCTCGGCCACGTTCTTTTCCGTGAATTTCACGCCCTTTTGGGAAAGAAACTCTTTCACCGTGCGGCAATGGGGTCAGGTGGGGGTGGTAAACACCGTTACGGGTTCCGTAGTCACTTTACAATACCTCCCGGTGGATAGATTTTTCCCCTGCGGGTAATTCTATTTTTTGAGCCCGGGATAAATTATATGCACACCATAGTCGGGATTTCCTTAAAGGAACCGGCCCCAATGCGAAAGGCCGGTTCTTTTTTTTCCATTCTGGCAGGAACCCTGTTCGAATATGGCGAACTTATTTGACCGGAAAGGGGCTATTGTAGTTGGTTGGCACATTAATTAATGCGGCAGCTATTTGTGCAGGTGCGTTGCTCGGTGCCTTACTTAAAAAAGGTATACCGCAAAGGGTGGGTGATACGGTCATACAGGGGCTCGGGCTGGCCGTCATCCTGATCGGTGCTCAGATGGCCCTGCAAACCAGGAACCCGCTTATTGTTATCGGCAGCCTTGCGCTGGGCGGTGTGGTGGGAGCCGGTTTGGACATTGAGGGCAGGCTGGAGTCCCTGGGGAAACGCATCGAGGCCAGATTTGGCCGCCCCGGGGAGAGCGGCATGGCTTATGCCTTTGTTACTGCCAGCCTGATTTTTTGCGTTGGCGCCATGGCCGTAATGGGTGCCATCGAGGACGGGCTGACCGGCAACCCCAAAACCCTGATCGCCAAGGCCATGCTGGATGGTATCGCCGCCGCAATTTTTGCCTCCACTATGGGCATCGGGGTGCTTTTTTCCGCTATTCCGGTGTTTCTCTACCAGGGTGCTATAACGCTTGCCGCCCGTGTTGCCGGTGCAGGCTTAAGCCCCTGGGTGGTGGCCGAGCTTACCGCCACCGGTGGCCTCCTCATTGTGGCCATTGGGTTGAATTTGATCAAGGCTGCCCGGATTAAAGTGGGAAACCTTTTACCCGCCATTTTTATTGCGGCCATTATCACAGCCGTTATTGAAATGACAAGGCAGTATTAAAATGAGGATTGACACAGACGGAATAGAACAACCGTGGCAGGATTCCGGATCCCGGGGAAGAAAATATATCCAGCCCAGGGTTCGGGAAATTAAGGATGTGGCCGTATTGAAGAAACTTCTCCGCAGTGCGGTGAAAGCGAAAGCGAAAATGGGCCGGGGTCGGGCTAAATTAAAGTGAAGATTGCTTCCCAAGAAGAAAAACTAAGGAACGGCGAAAAAGAATGAGAAATAAGAAGGGAAACCTCCTTTTCTGGCAAATTCTTTTTTATAGCCAACAAAAAATAACCTAAGGGGGTTTCCCTTATGGCTGTTATACCACAACAACGACTTTTGGGGAGATGTGTATGGCTCGGGTTTTAACCGTTTTAAACATCAACCGGTGTATAGCCTGCTACTCCTGCATGCTGGCCTGTGCCCGCGTGGTTCACAAGAGTTTTTCGCTCCGCAAGAGTGCGGTGCAGATTCGCAGCCGCGGCGGCCTGCAGTCACGGTTGCAGGCAGATATTTGCCGCGGCTGCCGGGACGCACCCTGTGCGGCTGTTTGTCCCACCGGAGCACTGTTGCCCAGAAAAGGTGGCGGCGTGACCTATATCTCCGGCAAATGTAACGGTTGTCGCCAGTGCGCTGAGGGGTGCGTGGCGCGGGTTATCACCTTCGACGAGGAAGAATCCAGGCCGATTGTGTGCATACAGTGCGGCGCCTGTGCCCGTTTCTGTCCCCATGAGGTACTGGCCATGGTGGAGGAGGCGGGTAACGGTGCTTGATCGGCAAACTATCCGCGTGTTGCAGGTGGACCTGACAAAACAACATTATATTGTAGAAGAACGCCCTGACCTCACAACATTCCTCGGGGGCATAGGTGTGGGTACCCGGTTGTTTGCCGAAAAGGTTGATCCAAAACTGCCGCCTTTGGATCCTTCCCAGCCGGTTATCCTGGCCATAGGCCCCCTTACCACGGTTTTTCCCCTGGCTACCAAGACGGTGGCTGTTTTCCGCTCTCCCCTGACCGGTGAATGGGGGGAGAGTTACGCCGGCATGCGCCTTGCATTCGCCCTGCGGTTTGCAGGGTATGACGCGGTTATAATTACCGGGCGGGCGCCAAAGCCTGCCTACCTTGTTCTTTCCCCCGATGGTGTCCGGTTTCAGGATGGGCGCGGGCTGTGGGGGCTTTCGGTGGACGACACGGGCCGGTTGCTGCGGGAGTGGGAACCGGGCCGGGGCCACCGGAGCATTATCCGTATCGGCCCCGCCGGTGAACGGGGTGTGGCTTTTGCGTGCGTAAATGTAGATACCTTTCGCCATTTCGGCCGGCTCGGTCTCGGTGCGGTATTGGGCAGCAAAAATCTTAAAGCCGTCGTGGTAAACGGGGAACTCAGCTATCCAATTAAATATCCCAAAGCCTACCGGGAAGCCTATGAAGATATCTACGAACGCGTCGTCCGTACGGACATCATGTATAAGTACCACGGTCTGGGTACGGCGGCAAACGTAAGCGTGCTGAACGGCCTGGGTGCGCTGCCGACCAGAAACCTGCAGGCGAGTAGTTTTGAAAACGCGGAGGCAATAAGTGGGGAAGCCTTCGCGGCCCAGAGACTGATGCGGAAGCTTGCCTGTACCGGCTGCCCGGTGGGCTGCATTCACATCGCCCTGCTGCGACGGCAGTTTGCGCCGGATTACGAGTATGAGTCAGTCACCCTTGCCTACGACTACGAACTCATATACGCTCTGGGCTCCCTTCTGGGTATCGGTGACATGGACGATATCCTGAAACTGATAGAAAAGGTGGAACTGCTGGGACTGGATGCCATTTCCACAGGTGTCCTGCTGGCCTGGGCGACCGAGGCGCGTCAAAAAGGCCTGCTGCCGCGGGGCGAACCTGGTGTCGACCTTGCCTTCGGTAATACGGAAGCTTATCTGAAGGCGGTAAATAACCTGGTGGCCCAGCCCAACGATTTTTACAGGACGCTGGCCCAGGGGCTTGCCGCTGCGGTTCGCTGTTACGGGGGAGAGGATTTTGCGCTGCTGCTGGGCGGCCACGAGATGGCAGGGTATCATACAGGTTACGGTTACCTTCTCGGTCATGCTGTTGGAGCCCGCCACTCGCACCTGTGCAACGATGGGTACGGGATCGACCAGAGGTCAGGAGGAGAGGTTGCTCCCGACGCGATAGTCGATCACCTTCTGGCCGAAGAATGCTGGCGCAATGTTCTAAACAGCCTGTGCATCTGCCTTTTTGCTCGCGGCGTTTACGATGAGGCTACAACCGTCCGGGCGCTGCGGTCCATCGGCCTGGACTTTGATGGGGAGGCTTTGCGCCGGCTGGGCCGGGAAATTCTCAGGATGAAGGTACGGCTGAAGCGGGAAATGGGATTTGATTACCGGTCAATACGCTTCCCGCGCCGGCTTTTTGCAACACCCGCCATGGGCAGGTACCTGAGTGAGCAAACCTTGAACGATCTCCTGAACCGGTACTGCCGGGCGTTGGAGAAACTGATGAACTGATAACCATTGCGAATTAACAAAAAAAACCTGTTTTGGGTAAAGGTTTACGACCCCTACGGAAAATTTTCTATGGTGCAGGAGGGCTTTCTTTCTTCAACTCCCGGGTTAACTTGTACAGGGCTCTCTTTTCAATACGGGACACATAGGACCTGGATATTCCCAGCTTCCGGGCGACTTCCCGCTGAGTTGCACGGACGCCGCTGCTTAAACCAAACCGCAGGGTCAGAACCTTTTTTTCCTGGGGGCTTAGCCGGCCAATTCTTTCCAGCAAGTGTTTTAGTTCAAACCGGTTTTCAACTATTTCGGTTACTACTTCCGGGTGGGTGCCCAGGATTTCGATGAGCGTAATTTCGTTTCCTTCCTTGTCTACACCGACGGGATCGTATAAAGAGACCTCCTGGCGTATTTTTTTGATCAGTCTCAAATGCATGAGGATCTCATTTTCTATGCATCTGGCCGCATAGGTGACCAGGCGTGCTCCTTTTTGGGGGTCAAAAGAATTGATGGCTTTGATGAGACCGATAGTTCCGATGGAGATGAGATCATCTGCATCCTCTCCCGTCCCTTCATATTTTTTCACTATGTGGGCCACCAGGCGCAGGTTGTGTTCAACCAGAACAGCCCGGGCCTTTTCGTTTCCCCGGGCAGCCAGGTTTAAGTAGTGTGCTTCTTCTTCCTCGGACAACGGCTGTGGGAAAATGTTACTGGCCATATAGGAAACCAGGAGCAGTAAACCGTTGACCAGGGACAGGCAGAGCAAAGCCCAGAGGCCGGAAAACACGCGCCATCCCCCCAGAACCGGCTGCACCGGGTAATCAGTAGGTGAATGTTCAGCAAAACCGCACTGACTAGGGTGCGGTGCTGTCGGCGCGAAGCACTGGAGAGAGTGAGGACCCGGCACTCACTGGGATATAAACTCTTCCCGGCACCTGATTTGTCAATTAAACCTGAAACACCGGAAGCAGAGTCATATTTGGGTGAGTGCTGGGCCGCACCCAACCGGGTTCGCTGAATACTTACATCAGTAGATAATATTATGGAACAGTCGAATTTACTGTGCCTGTCCGGAGGATTTCGCCGGTGCACCAGCAGGACTTGGTGAATCTCAGGTCGAAGTATGTTCCTGGAGTGAGTATGATGATTTTAGTTCTTTATGGGACCAGGGAAGCGCGGGAATTAATGTCTTTAATCAGCGCCGGTGGTTATCCGGTACTGGCTACCGCCCTGACAGCCTATGGGGGTACCCTGGCCGGTATGGGTGGGGCGGTGGAGGTGTTGCCGGCCCCGGAAAGTGTGGCTGATCTGGCCGGGCAGATGAAGCAGCGCGGTATTCGCCTGGTGGTGGACGCCACCCACCCTTTCCCGGGCCCTCTGTCCGAGCTGGCCCGGGCGGCCTGCAGTAATTTGCAGGTGCCATATGTCCGTTATCAGCGTGAGGAAACCACCCTGCCGGATGATCCGCTTATTCACCCCGTGGATTCCTGGAATGAAGCGGTACATGCAGCCGCCCGGCTTGGAGATACTATTTTTCTCACTACCGGCAGCAATAATTTGGAACTTTTTGTGCGTTCTCCGGTCATGAAGGGAAAACGGCTGGTGGTCAGGGTACTGCCGGACCATCGCATAATAAAAAAATGCCAGGATTTAGGCTTTTTGCCCCGGGATATCGTGGCCCTGCAGGGACCTTTTTCCACCCGTTTTAACCGGGCCATTTTTCAGGCCTACAGGGCGGATGTCATTGTAACCAGGGATAGCGGCAGCACCACCGACACCAAAATCAAGGCCGCCCTGGCCTTAAGGCTGCCGGTGGTAATCATCAAGCGCACACCACCGGCGGAAAATAATATGGTTTATACATACGACCAGGTACTCCGTCTGGTACAGCGGTATCTGGGATAGCCTGACCGGGAAATGGGGATGAGAATGAAGCATGGGGAAGGGGTGGGACCTGCCGGTCCCCCGTCTGAATGCAGCATGCCGGCCGTGGGCGGTGATCGCTGTTATGCCGGAACGGTTACGGGGGTAGTCCTGGTGGGTGGGGGCAGCAACCGCATGGGTGCCAACAAGGCGCTGCTTCCCTTCGGCCGGGAAAGGTTGCTGGACCGGGTCGTGGCCCGGGTGCGGGAAGCCTTTCCCCGGGTGATCCTGGTCAGTAACGACCCCGCCAGCTATAATTACCTGGGCCTGCCGGTCATCAGGGACGTTTACCCCGGCCGGGGGCCGCTGTCCGGCATTCATGCCGCCCTGTCAGCCGTCGCCACCCCCTACATATTTGTGGTGGCCTGTGATATGCCCTTTGTCGATCCCAAACTGGCCCTTTACCTGGCCCGCCAGGCACCGGGGTATGATGTGGTGGTGGTGCGGGACGGCCCTTACCTGGAGCCCCTTTTTGCCGTTTACGGCAGGGGTTGCCTTGAGCCTGTCGAGTCGATTTTACGCAAGGGTTTGCGGGCGAGGGTAGTGGACTTTTTTTCCGCCGTGCGGGTAAAATATATTGAGCGCGGGGACTTGTCGGATTTTGCCGGCGTTGATAAAGTGTTTATGAATATTAATACACCCCGTGATCTGGAGAATGCATTGCAACTGCTGGATTAGCCTTTATGTAGAGGAGAACAGAATGTTCAAGCTGCTTTACCCCAAGCTGTATGTGGCTAAACTTTTCGATATCGACCTGGCTGAACTGCAAAAAAAGGGTATTTGCGCCATTCTTCTGGATCTGGACAACACCATTGTTCCCAGAGATCAGGATTGTTGTCCCGGCGAGATAGTGCAGTGGATAAAGAAGGCCAAAAAACACGGGTTCAAGCTTTGTATTGTGTCAAATAATTCCCCGGCGCGGGTTCAAACGCTGGCATCAAGCCTGGCCATACCGGCGGTTTACCGGGCGGTTAAGCCCGCCAGGCGTCCTTTCATTCAAGCCATGAAATTGCTCGGGGTGGCCCCCGACCAGACTGCCTTCATTGGTGACCAGATTTTTACCGATGTGCTGGGCGGCAACCGTTTGGGCCTCTATACCATCCTGGTGGCTCCCCTTCCCGGTCGTGAATTCTGGGCCACACGGCTCTTCAGCCGCCGGCTGGAAAAATTAATTCTTTGCCGTTTGAATCGACAAAAGCCGGGTGGCACGCTGGCCCGCTAGCTACTAAAAAATAGATACCCGAACGGAGCAAGCACGTGCAAACCCCAGGCGAGTACTATTTCAGGACAGGTGGTCCCCATGGGCGAACTGATTAGCGGTCGCACCAGGGTTTGCGGCCTTTTCGGCTTTCCGGTGGAACATTCCTTTTCGCCGGCCATGCACAATGCGGCCTTCAGGCATCTGGGCCTGGATTTTGTCTACGTGGCCTTCGCCGTGCACCCCCGGGAGCTGGAAAGGGCGGTGGCCGGGATCCGGGCGCTGAACCTGGCCGGGGTCAATGTGACCGTGCCCCATAAAGAAAAGGTTATACCATATCTTGACGAGTTGACCGCCGGGGCCCGGCTGGCCGGGGCGGTGAACACCATTGTTCACCGGGACGGGTACCTGGTGGGACACAATACCGACGGGGCCGGTTTTGTGCGCTTTCTGACTGATGACGCCGGGTTTAATCCTGCCGGCAAACGGGTACTGCTCCTGGGAGCCGGGGGCGCGGCCAGGGCGGTGGCCGTCCACCTGGCCCTGGCCGGGGTTAAGCAGGTGCTGGTGGCCAACCGCACCCTTTCCCGGGCGGCAGAACTGGCCGCCCTGATTAACGAGGAGACACCCGCCCGGGCATGGGCCGTACCCTGGCCGGCGAAAGATGACCGGGTTTTGCCTGAACGACTCGAGAGGAAGCCGCCGGGCGGCCATGATCCTGAAGAGGGAGAGGGCACTTTCGTTCTGGATACAAATAACGGCAATATCAAAGAACTGGTTGCCCTGGCGGATCTGGTCGTTCAAACCACGCCGCTGGGCATGCACCCCCGGGAAGACACCTGCCCGGATTTCCCTTTTGACTGCCTGCGGCCGGGACAGGCGGTGGTGGATCTGGTTTACAACCCGCCGCGCACCCTCTTTATGGAACGGGCCGCCCGTTCCGGCGCCCGGGTATATAACGGCCTGGGGATGCTGCTGTACCAGGGGGTACTGGCCTTTGAACTGTGGACCGGGGAGGAGGCCCCGGTGGAAGTAATGCGCCGGGCGCTGCCTTTTTGATCCTGCTCGCGGCACGTAAGAGCGCCCACCACCCCGGGTGGATGACCTGCAGAAGAGTTTGTTGAAATAAGGGGGAACGATCCGCATGTTGCGCTATTTAACTGCCGGAGAATCACATGGCCCTGCTTTAACGGCCATCATTGAAGGGTTACCCGCCGGGCTGGCCCTGCCGGAAGATTATGTAAACCGGCAGCTGGCCCGCCGGCAGGGCGGCTACGGCCGGGGCGGCCGCATGCGGATCGAGCAGGACCGGGTGCGTTTTCTGGCCGGGGTCAGGGGTGGTTTCACCCTGGGCAGCCCCCTGGCCCTGTATATCGAAAACCGGGACTGGGCCAGCTGGCAGGAGATCATGGATCCCGGCGCTGCTGCCCGGCTCGACCTGCGGGTGGTCACCAGGCCCAGGCCGGGCCACGCCGACCTGGCCGGGGCTTTAAAATACGGTCACCGGGATATCCGCAACGTGCTGGAACGGGCCAGCGCCCGGGAGACGGCTGCCCGGGTGGCCGCCGGCAGTGTGGCCCGCCGTCTTCTGGAGGAACTGGGCATAGAGATCATCGGTCATGTGGTGCGCATCGGGCCGGTAGCGGCACCGGAACTGGACTTAATCCGGGAAATGCCGCCCACTCCTCCGGGTGGGGCCGGTAATGGGCCGGATGAAGCGGAGGAAGAGGGTGGATGCGGGCCCGGCCGGCCGGGCGGGTCCCCGGGCGTGGACCTGCGCCGGCTGCGGGAGATTCTGGATGCTTCCCCCGTTTACTGCCTCCACCGGGAGACGGCAGAGGCGATGATGCGTGAAATCGACCGGGCCCGGGAAGCCGGGGACTCCCTGGGGGGTGTCTTTGAGATCAGGGTTTACGGCCTGCCTCCCGGCCTTGGCAGCTATGCACACTGGGACCGCCGCCTGGACGGGCGCCTGGCCGGCGCGCTGATGAGCATTCAGGCCATCAAAGGGGTCGAGATCGGGCTGGGTTTTGCCGGTGCCGCCCTGCCCGGTTCGCAGGTGCACGATGAGATATTTTACAGCCGGGAGAGGGGTTTTTACCGCCGCACCAACCGGGCCGGCGGCCTGGAGGGGGGCGTGACCAACGGTGAGCCCCTGATCGTGCGGGCGGCCATGAAACCCATCCCCACCTTATATAAACCTTTACGCAGCGTGGATCTGATTTCAAAAGAACCCTTCACTGCCTCGGTGGAACGCTCCGATGTCTGTGCCGTACCGGCCGCCTGCGTGGTGGGCGAGGCGGTGGTGGCCTGGGAGCTGGCGGCGGCCTGCGTGGAGAAATTTGGCGGCGACACCCTGCAGGAAATGAAAGCAAATTACCAGCAATATCTTGATTATCTCAAGAGCAGGATATGGTGATTTTTCGGCAGGACGGGAGTGTGGCGGTGGAGAGGAAATGAAAAATATTGTCCTGATCGGTTTTATGGGTACGGGGAAAAGTGCCGTCGGCCGGCGCCTGGCCGCCCGCCTGGGGCGGGAATTTGTGGATACCGACGAGGAGATAGAGCGGGTCACCGGCAAAACCATTCCCCAGATTTTTGCCCGGGAGGGAGAGATCCGTTTCCGTTCGGAGGAGGCCCTGGTGGTGAAGAAGGTAGCCGCCAGGGAAAACCTGGTGGTGGCCACCGGGGGCGGGGTGGTGCTGAACCCCGAAAATGTGCGGGCACTGCAGCAAAACGGCGTGCTCATCGGCCTGGTGGCCGACCCCGGGGTAATTTACCGGCGGGTGAAGCGCAAGCGTAACCGGCCCCTGCTAAACGGCCCGGGGGACATCCTGACCCGGATCAAAGAACTGCTGGCCGCCCGGGCAGACGCCTACGCGGTGGCGGAATTCACCGTGGATACCGGCCGGCACACCATCGACGAGGCGGTGGAGATGATCATCGCTTATCTGAAGGAACGCGGAATTGTTTGAAACCGGGCTAAACCCTGAAGAACATAAAGGGATACCGAAGAAAGGACATCATCAATGCAGGAAGTTTACATAAATCTGGGCACCCGCAGTTACTCCATTTATATTGACACCGGCCTGCTGCCCCGGCTGGGGGAGTACCTGAAAGTTCTCAAATTAACTCCCCGGGTTCTCCTCGTTACCAACCCCGTGGTGGGCTCCCTTTACGGCGCGGCGGCTGAAACTGCCCTCAGGTATGCCGGTTTTGAGGTGGTCCGGGCGGAGATACCCGACGGGGAGGAATACAAGAGCCTGGCCACGGCCGAAAAACTCTACGACCTGGCCTACACCCGCGAGCTGGACCGGCGGAGCCCCGTGGTGGCCCTGGGGGGCGGGGTGGTGGGGGACCTGGCCGGTTTTGTGGCCGCCACCTACCTAAGGGGCGTGCCCTTCATCCAGGTGCCCACCACGCTGCTTGCCCAGGTGGACTCCAGCGTGGGGGGCAAGGTGGCCGTCAACCACCCCCGGGGTAAGAACATCATCGGCGCCTTCTACCAGCCCCGGCTGGTCCTGGCCGACCTGGATGTGCTGAAGACCCTGGACCCGCGGGAAGTGCGGGCCGGCCTGGCCGAGGTGCTCAAGTACGGCGTCATTGCCGATCAGGTCTTCTTTGCCTGGCTGGAGGAGAACCTGGAGCGCCTGCTGGCCCTGGAGGCGGAACCCCTCGCCCATGCCGTGGCTGTCTCCTGCCGCATTAAAGCGCGGGTGGTGCAGGAGGATGAAACCGAACAGGGCCGCCGGGCCATCCTCAACTTCGGCCACACCCTGGGCCACGCCCTGGAGGCCCTCACCGGCTACACCACATACCGCCACGGGGAGGCGGTGGCCACCGGGATGGCGGCGGCGGCCCGGCTGGCGGTGGCCCTGGGGATGTTTCCGGAAGGAGACGCCGCGCGGGTAATCAACCTTATCCGGCGGGCCGGGCTGCCGGTAGAAATACCACCGGAACTATCTACCGGCGACCTGCTGGCCTCCATGCGCCGGGACAAGAAAGTGCTGGCCGGGCGGCTTACCTTCGTCCTGCCGGTGGAAATAGGCCGGGTGGAGATCGTCCGGGACGTGCCGGAAGAAGCGGTGGAGCGGGTTTTGCGTTTATGCTATAATCAAAAGTTAAAATTTTAAGGAGAGGTTGTCACTTGCCGCTGGCCTGGTTCTGGTTCTTTTCTTTCCTCCTCGGCCTTTGTATCGGCAGCTTTTTAAACGTATGCATTTACCGCCTGCCCCGGGGGATGTCCCTGCTGGCGCCCTCTTCCCACTGCCCGGCCTGCGGCGCACGCCTGGGCCCTCTGGATTTAATCCCCGTGCTGAGCTATCTTTTCCTGCGGGGCCGGTGCCGTCACTGCAGCGGGGCGATTTCCCCCCGCTACCCCCTGGTGGAGCTTTTGACCGGGGGCGGCTTCCTGCTGATTGCCCGGGAACACGGCCTGCACGTTCATACTGCCGGCCTGCTGGTCCTGTTTTCCGTCCTCGTGGCGGCCAGCTTCATAGACCTGGACCACCGGATCATCCCCGACCGGCTCACCCTGTTTGCCCTGGCCGCCGGCATACCCCTGGCCGCCCTCCAGGGTGCGGGGGCTCTCAAAGACGGCTTCTGGGGCTCTGTGCTGGGGGGCGGAATATTGTTGATCGTGGCCCTTTTTTCGCGGGGCGGCATGGGCGGTGGGGACGTGAAGCTGGCCTTTGCCATCGGATGGTACCTGGGCTGGCAGGAGACCCTGGTGGCCCTGTTCCTGGCGTTTTTGCTGGGCGCAGTTGTGGGGGTTTTATGGGCGCTCAGGACGGGGAGAACCCTTAAAACGGCCATCCCCTTCGGCCCGTTTCTTTCATCGGGGGCCATGCTGGCCGTGTTGACAGGGGATAAGGTTATTTCCTGGTATCTGAACCTGTGGGGTGGTTAAAAATGGCCGCTGTTTACACCAGAAAGCGCCTGGGGGACCTCCTTTTGCAGACCGGGTTGATTACCCGGGAGCAGTTGAACCAGGCGCTCGAGGTGCAAAAGCAGACCGGGGAGCGCCTGGGCCGGGTTCTCATCAACCTGGGCCTGGTCACGGAGCAGGACATCCTGAACACCCTGGAAATGCAGCTGGGCATTCCCCAGATTACCCTGATGGACAAAGTCGACCCCGTGCTGATCAAATCTCTCCCCGAGGCCGTCCTGCGCCGGCATAAGGTGGTGCCCGTGAAAAAAGAGGGACGGCGGCTGATCGTAGCCATGTCCGACCCCCTGAACCTGGTTGCCCTGGACGACATCCGCCTGGCCAGCGGGCTGGAAGTGGAACCGGTGCTGGCCCGGGAAGAGGAAATCGACGCCGTCCTCCAGAAGGTATTCGGCCTTACCTTTGTGGAGCAGGCCTTCGGCCAGCCGGCCGCCCCGGAGGAGCGGGAAATCCAGACCCTCACCCTGGCGGCGGGGGATGAGGTGCCCCCGGAGGAAGCACCGGTGGTGCGCCTGGTCAACACCATCATTGCCCAGGCGGTGGCGGATAAGGCCAGCGACATTCATATTGAACCACAGGAGGACCGGGTGCTGGTGCGTTACCGGGTGGATGGGTTGTTGAGGGAAGCCCTTACTCTGCCCCGGCATATCCGCTCCAACCTTACTACCAGGATCAAGATCCTGGCCGGCCTGGACATTGCCGAAAAGCGCCTCCCCCAGGACGGCCGGTTTCAGGTTAAGTATGGAGAACAGGAAATAGATGTGAGGGTATCCACCCTGCCTACGGTCCACGGGGAAAAGGTGGTCCTGCGTTTGCTGCTTAAAAGCGGGCGGATCCTGCCCATTGACCGGCTGGGATTCCACCGCTACAACCTGGAGCGTTTTGCAGAGGTAATCCATCGCACATCCGGCATGATCCTGGTCACCGGGCCCACCGGCAGCGGCAAGACCACCACCCTGTACGCGGTACTGGCCCAGTTGAATTCCCCGGAGCGCAATATTGTGACCATAGAGGACCCGGTGGAGTACCTTCTGCGGGGGATCAACCAGACCCAGATCAACGTGAAAGCCGGGCTTACCTTTGCCGCCGGCCTGCGCTCCATCCTCCGCCAGGACCCGGACATCATCATGGTGGGCGAAATAAGGGACGGGGAGACGGCCCAGATCGCGGTGAGGGCGGCTACCACCGGCCACCTGGTGCTCAGCAGCCTGCACACCAACGACGCCGCGGGTGCCCTGACCCGCCTCATCGATATGGGGGTGGAGCCCTTTCTGGTGGCCTCCTCGGTGGTGGGCGTGGTTTCCCAGCGCCTGGTGCGCCTGCTCTGTCCCCGCTGCCGGGAGCCCTACCAGCTCCCGGAAGATGCGCCGGAGAGGATTTTTATGGACCTGCCGCCCGGTGAGCCGGTGACCCTTTACCGGGCCACCGGCTGCCACCACTGCAACCACACCGGTTACCGGGGGCGGACGAGCATCCAGGAGGTGCTGCCCGTGACCCGGGCCATCAGGGAGCTGGTAAATAAAAAAGCTTCTGCCGATGTGATCAAAGAAAAGGCGGTGGCCGAGGGAATGGTCACCCTGAAGGAAGATGGAATAGACAAGGCCCGGCAGGGGATCACCACCATAGCGGAAGTGATGCGCGTGGCCTATAACGAGTGGTGACGGAAAAGGAAGGTGTTGCGGCGGAATGCATGCCGATGAACTTTTAAAGCTGGCCTTCGAGCTGAAAGCTTCCGATGTCCACCTCACTGTCGGCCGCCCGCCCGTCTTCCGGGTTCACGGGAAACTTTTTGCCGCCGACGAGCTGGGTGCCCGGGCCGTGCCGGGGGTGGAGGATCTGCCCGTCCTCACCGCCGGGGATACCGAGGCCCTGGCCCGCCAGCTGATTTCCGGGGACCGGTTCCAGCAGTTCATGCAGGTGGGCGAGAGCGACCTGTCTTACGCCATCCCGGGAGTGGGCCGCTTCCGCGTGAACGCCTTCAAGCAGCGCGGTACGGTGGCCCTGGCCATCCGCCTCATCCCGGAGCGCATCCCCACCTTCGATGAACTGGGCCTGCCCGAGGTGGTGGCCCACCTGGCCAGGCGGCCCCGGGGCCTGGTGCTGGTTACCGGGCCCACGGGCAGCGGCAAGTCCACCACCCTGGCGGCCATGATCGACCTCATCAACAGCGAAAGCCGCCTGCACATCATCACCCTGGAAGACCCCATCGAGTACGTCCACCGGCACAAGAAGGGCCTGGTCAACCAGCGGGAAATCGGCCGGGACTCCCTTTCTTTTGCCGCCGCCCTGCGCGCGGCCCTGCGGGAAGACCCCGACGTCATCCTGGTGGGGGAGATGCGGGACCTGGAGACCATTGCCACGGCCATCACCGCCGCCGAAACCGGTCACCTGGTGCTGGCCACCCTGCACACCACCAGCGCGGCCCAGACCATCGACCGCATCATCGACGTTTTCCCGCCCCACCAGCAGCAGCAGGTCCGGCTGCAGCTGGCCGGCGCCCTGGAAGGAGTGATTGCCCAGCAGTTGCTGCCCCGCAGGGACCACCCCGGCCGGGTGGCGGCGCTGGAAATCCTGGTGGCCACGCCGGCTATCCGCAACCTCATCCGGGAGGGGAAGACCCACCAGATTGTCTCCCACCTGCAGACCGGGGCCAGGTACGGTATGCAGACACTGGATATGGCTTTAAGAAACCTCGTCCGTGCAGGGGTGATCGGCAGGGAGGAGGCCCTGGCACGGGCGGCCGATGTCGAGAATTTGTCAAAAATGATTTAAATCAACCAGCTGGTTATTGACTGGTAGGGCGGCTCCCGTTTAAGATAGTTTTAGGAAGAGTGCGGCAAAGCGAAAAGAGGCAAACCTGCCGAAAGGCAGGGGCGCAAAGCTGCGGGCCTAAAGCGGTGCGAGCCGCCATGGCAGCCGGGCTGCCGAACTTTCCGGCACGTACTTCCAGGCGCGTCGCCTGGATTTTTATTTCCGGGAGGTGGTGAGGGGAGCTTTGCCCGTCTATGCCTATCGAGCCAGGGATTTAACCGGCAGGGTGGTTTCCGGCCGGCTGGAAGCCGGCGGGCCGAGAGAGGCGGCCAGGATACTGCAGGGCCAGCGGCTCATCCCCGTGCAGATCCGGGCCGTGCGGGGGGGCGTCAGCCTGACTTTGCGGCTGCCTTCATTCCGGCGTGGGGTCAGGCTGAGGGAGCTGGCCCTCTTCTGCCGCGAGCTCTCCACCCTGGTCAGCGCCGGCGTGCCCCTGGTGGGGGCCATGCGCATCCTGGAGTTGCAGGTGGAGGGCCGGGTGCTCAAAGAGGTGGTGCGCGGGGTGACCGCCCGCCTGGAGCAGGGCCACTCCCTGGCCGAATCCTTCGGCGCCTACCCGTCGGTCTTCCCCGAGATCTTCATCAGCATGGTGGAGGCCGGGGAAGTGGGCGGTGTGCTGGACGAGGTGCTGGAGAGCCTGGCCGGCCATTTTGAGAGGGAACACGAGGTGAGGGAAAAGGTGAAGTCGGCCCTCACCTACCCCACCATGGTCCTGGGCTTTGCCGTGGTCATCCTCACCTTCGTGCTCACCTTCGTCCTGCCCCCCATCATCAACACCATCCAGAACCTGGGTGTGCCCCTGCCCCTGCCCACCCGGGTGGTGATGGGAGCCAGCAGCCTGGTGGGGCGCTACTGGTACCTCCTCCCGCTGTTTCCGCTTATGGTTGCTTTCGGTTTCCAGCGCCTGCGGGCCTCGCCCCGGGGCCGGGAGATGTGGGACCGCCTGGTCCTGAAAATACCCGTATTCGGGCCGGTGCTGAAAAAAATAATCATTGCCCGCTTCGCCCGTACCCTGGCCGCCATGCTCAAAGGCGGGGTGCCCATCATCCAGGCCCTGGAAGTGGTGAAGAAAACCGCCGGCAACCAGGTGGTGGCGGCCGGCGTGTCCAGGGCACAGGAGAGCGTGCGGGAGGGACAGGGCCTGGCCGGCCCCCTGGAAGAGAGCGGCATCTTCCCCCCGCTGGTCATCCGCATGATTGCCGTGGGGGAAGAAACCGGCAGCCTGGACGCGCTGCTGGTCCGCATCGGCGCCTTTTACGACCAGGAAGTGAACATCACCGTGGGCCGCCTCTCCAGCGTGCTGGAGCCGGTGCTGATTGTCTTCCTGGGCGGCATAGTGGGGTTCATCGTCCTTTCGGTGCTCCTGCCCATGTTCACCAGCATGATGCAGGGGCTGGGGAAGTAGGGCGGCGGTTTCAAAGGTGTTCTTACATACTCTAACCGGCCGTTTAGGCACCTTTTCCAGGTCAATTATTTAATTGACAACCCTTGTTTCTTGTTTTATTAAGACACTACTTTTTGGGGAGGAAAAAACTATGCGCAAAAAACTCAAGGATAACCGCGGCTTCACCCTGGTGGAGCTCCTGGTGGTCATCGCCATCATCGGCATCCTGGCCGCCATCATCACCCCCAACGCCTTCAAGGCCATTGAAAAGGGCAAGGTGGCGGCGGCAGAGGCGGATTACAAGGCAATTAAAGCGGCGGCGCTGAACTACTATACCGACACCGGCCAGTGGCCAAATGACGGAGCATCTAACACAGGGTTTGTGCAATCCGATGGCGTAAATGGCTGGAACGGCCCCTACCTGGAGCGCTGGCCGAGCAAGAACCCGTGGGGTAATAGCTATGAGTACAATAAGGATTCAGGTGTAAACTTTGACGGGGATAGTAATACAACTGAGCGATATCTGACAATCAAGAGTGTTCCTTCGAGCGCAGCCGAGCGAATTGATGCTGACTTAGATGGAACGAAAGATGGGACCAAAGGAATTGTTAGATATAGTACCGGCACAACGCCTGATGTTAATATTTTGATCTCAGCTGATGGGCAAGTGCAGTAACTTCTTATTACTCTTAATGGCCCTATCTATGGTCCTGCCGGCGCCTTCCGGCGCCGGCGGCACATAGCCTCGCCGTAACCTGCCGTGTGCCCTGTTCCGGTTTAGGTCAAGTAGTGCAACGGATCCTCTTTTCCCGTGAGAGGATGTGAGCCATTGATGTTCGGTTTGCCGATCCTGCGCCGCAACAATCGCGGCTTCACCCTGGTGGAGCTGCTGGTGGTCATCGCCATCATCGGCATCCTGGCCGCCATCATCGCCCCCAATGCTTTTAGAGCAGTGGAGAAGTCTAAAATTTCCAGAACAATTCAGGATATGACCGCCTTAAAGTCGGCGGTACTGGCCTTTTATGCCGATGTGGGTTTCTTCCCGGCTGACCCGGACCCCTGGCACCAGGATCCCGGCTTGGGAGTAAACCCGGACACTGTTACTTATAGGGCTGATACAATCGCGGCTATGGGCTTGACGGAGCAGGAATATCGAGATAGACTTAACTCCCGCTGGCAGGGACCTTACCTGGATTTCCCCTTAACCAAGAAGACCGCCTGGGGAGGCAGGTACGACTATGAGTGCTGGCCCGAACAGGGTATTTTTGTAACTATTCATGAAATCCCCGGGGCCAGCGCCGACAAACTG